>NZ_JAFLXF010000004.1:0-263446 GCF_019891575.1 Pseudomonas sp. MIS38 | reverse complement strand
GTTAACGAATCAGATGACTGACACACCGCCTTCGCGAGCAAGCCCGCTCCCACAATGGGTTATGGGGTGGCTTCAGTGGACCCGGTATACAACCGGATAATCTCATCAATCTCCCCCGACATTTTCATCCGCAGCAACGTGCGCAGGATCCGCTGCACTGGCACCTGTGGGTCATTCCTCACGTAGCAGCCCACATGCTGCTCCTGCAGCACCGCGACGCCGTGCAGTTGCTGCCCGGGCAGCAGGCGCTGATTGAACCAGTCCAGTGTCCATTGATTGCTCACCGCATAGCGGTAGCGGCCGGCCAGGAGTTTTTCCAGCACTTGTTCCTGATTACGCGCGTCCTCGCGTTGCAGGCGATCGGCGTCGAACAGCGGTTGCAGGGTCGGATAGGTATAGCCGAGCACGGTGCCGATCGATTGGCGGGGTAGGTCGGCAGGGTCGACGCGGGGCGGCTGAGCGTCGCGGCTGATCAGCAAATCGCGCTGGAACAGCAGCGGAAGGCTCCAGATATAGTCCCCGGACTGATTCGGCAGCCACGATTGTGCGGCATAGCAGCGCACGTCGACTTCGCCGTGCTCCATGGCGTTCTGCACCCGGGCGCGCGGCAGGACGTGGAATTCGGCCGGCACGCCGACCTGCGTCGCGAGGCTGAGCATGATGTCGTGGAGGATGCCCTGGGTCGGGCGGCCATGGTCGATCTGCACCATCGGCATCGCCCAGCTGTCGGCCACGACGAAGCGCAGCGGCGGTTCGGCCGCGCTCACGCTCAGACTGATCCCCAACAAAGCTCCCAAGGCCCAACGCATACATGCTCCGATGAGTCCCGATCACGAGCGAAATTTCCCCGCCAACAGCAGCTTAGCCAGATTAGACGAGCACACCGGATGCAATTTTGCCCTTGCTCCGCTAGCATTAGCCGCTTCAGCTTCCTTCGTTGCGACGGTTTTCGATGAGTTATCAGGTTCTTGCACGTAAATGGCGTCCGCGCTCGTTCCGCGAAATGGTCGGCCAGACCCATGTGCTCAAGGCTCTGATCAATGCCTTGGACAGCCAGCGGCTGCACCACGCGTACCTGTTCACCGGTACCCGCGGGGTCGGTAAGACCACCATTGCGCGGATCATTGCCAAATGCCTGAACTGTGAGACAGGTATCACCTCCAGCCCCTGCGGCGAGTGTTCGGTGTGCCGCGAGATCGATGAAGGGCGTTTCGTCGACCTGATCGAGATCGACGCCGCGAGCCGGACCAAGGTCGAGGACACCCGCGAGCTGCTCGACAACGTGCAGTACGCGCCGAGCCGCGGGCGCTTCAAGGTCTACCTGATCGACGAAGTGCACATGCTCTCCAGCCATTCCTTCAATGCGCTGTTGAAAACCCTTGAAGAGCCGCCGCCGTACGTCAAGTTCATCCTGGCGACCACTGATCCGCAGAAACTTCCGGCAACGATTTTGTCGCGTTGCCTGCAGTTCTCGCTGAAGAACATGACGCCCGAGCGCGTGGTTGAGCATTTGACCCACGTCCTCGGCGCCGAAAACGTGCCGTTCGAAGACGACGCCCTGTGGCTGCTGGGCCGCGCCGCTGACGGCTCGATGCGTGACGCCATGAGCCTGACCGACCAGGCCATCGCCTTCGGTGAAGGCAAGGTATTGGCCGCCGATGTGCGGGCGATGCTCGGCACGCTGGATCACGGCCAGGTCTTCGACGTGCTGCACGCGCTGATCGAGGGTGACGCCAAGGCGTTGCTCGAAGCCGTGCGCCACCTGGCCGAGCAAGGCCCGGACTGGAACGGCGTGCTCTCGGAAATTCTCAACGTGCTGCACCGCGTCGCCATCGCCCAGGCCTTGCCTGAAGGTGTCGACAACGGTCATGGCGACCGTGACCGCGTATTGGCATTGGCTCAGGCGCTGCCGGCCGAAGACGTGCAGTTCTATTACCAGATGGGCCTGATCGGTCGCCGCGACTTGCCGCTGGCGCCAGATCCCCGTGGTGGCTTTGAAATGGTCCTGCTGCGGATGCTGGCCTTCCGGCCGGCGGATACGGCGGACGCCCCGAGGCAACCGCTAAAGCCAGTGGGGATCAGCCAGGCCACAGTTGATTCCGCAAATTCAGTGGCTGCCGCGCCCAAGCCTGCGCCGGTAGTCGCTGCGGCTGTTGCGCCTGCACCGGTGGTTGCGCCAGCGCCGGTTCCAGCGCCTGTGGTGGTGGCTGCGCCGGCACCCGCGCCAGAAGCAGAACCTGAACCGGTCGTCGCCGAAGCGCTGGTCGACCTGCCGTGGAACGACCCGGTCGAACCCGAGCCAGAACCTGAGCCGGTGCAGCAACCAGCCGTCGAGCCGGTACTGGAAACCGCCAGCGAGCAGCCCGAGTTGCCGCCGATGCCGCTGCCGACCCCGGACAGCGTGGTGCCGGATGCACCGGAGTGGGCCGCTGCGCCGATTCCCGAGCCGTCGGTCGCCGACGTCGATGCCGCCACGCCGGGCATGGACCTCGACGACGAGCCGCCGCTGGACGAAGACTACATCGAGCCGGACATGGATTCGGCCTACAGCTACCTCGACGATCTGGCCAGCGAGCACACCGCCGAACCAGCCCCGGAACCCGAGCCGGAGCCTGCCGCCGCGCCGGCCACCGGTCTGGCGTTGCAATGGCTGGAGCTGTTCCCGCAACTGCCGATCTCCGGCATGACCGGCAGCATCGCCGCCAACTGCACGCTGATCGCGGTCGATGGCGACCACTGGCTGATGCACCTGGACCCGGCGCACAGCGCGCTGTTCAACGCCACGCAACAGCGGCGCCTGAACGATGCGTTGAACCAGTTCCACGGTCGTACGCTGACCCTGACCATCGAGTTGATCAAGCCCGAGCAGGAAACCCCGGCGCAGGCCGCGTCCCGTCGCCGGGCCAACCGTCAGCGCGAGGCGGAGGAATCGATCCACGGTGATCCGTTCATCCAGCAGATGGTCCAGCAGTTCGGTGCAGTGGTGCGACACGATACTATTGAACCTGTCGACGCCTTGGTCGCCCAAGGCTAATAACTGAGGGCGTCCGGCCTCGCTGGCCGGGCGCTGTTTTGATCCAAGTACTTTTGAGGTGATTCCCATGATGAAAGGTGGCATGGCCGGCCTGATGAAGCAGGCACAGCAGATGCAGGAAAAAATGGCCAAGATGCAGGAAGAACTGGCCAACGCCGAAGTCACCGGCAAGGCCGGTGGCGATATGGTCACCGTGGTAATGACCGGTCGTCACGACGTGAAAAGTGTCAGCATCGACCCAAGCCTGGTTGAAGGCCTGAGCGAAGACGACAAGGAAATGCTCGAAGCCGTGGTTGCTGCCGCCGTCAACGATGCCGTGCGCAAGATCGAAGCCAACAGCCAGGAAAAAATGGGCAGCATGACCGCCGGCATGAACCTGCCAGCAGGTATGAAACTGCCATTCTGATTCGCCATCGCGAGTTGGATGAGCTACACAAAATGCCAGGCATCGCGCCTGGCATTTTTGTTTCTGCCTGAGTGTCATGTGTTGGCAGAGCTGACGCTTTCGCGAGCAAGCCCGCTCCCACATTTGGAATGCGTTCTTCCTGTGGGAGCGGGCTTGCTCGCGAAGGCGTCGACTCGGACCAACTGAAGAAACATCGAACCCACCACCGCCGCCAAAGGTCTGCTCCCTATACCCCCGAATTCCCCATTCACAGGAGACGCTGACATGTCCGACCCTCTGACCCTCAACCAACGCTTCGTCCTCGCTTCACGTCCGGTGGGCGCGCCGACTCCGGAAAACTTCCGTCTGGAGCGCGAAGCGTTGCCGGATCTCGAAGACGGCCAGGTGCTGCTGAAAACCCTGTACCTGTCGCTGGATCCGTACATGCGCGGGCGCATGAGCGATGCACCGTCCTACGCCGCGCCGGTACAAATCGGCGAAGTGATGACCGGTGGCGCTGTCAGCCGTGTCGAGAATTCCCGTCATCCGAAATTCCACCAGGGCGATCTGGTGGTCGGCCTCACTGGCTGGCAGAGCCACAGCATCAGTGACGGTCGTAACATCATGCCGATTCCGTCCGGTCTGCCGAGCCCGTCGATGGCCCTCGGTGTACTGGGCATGCCGGGGATGACCGCGTACATGGGGCTGATCGACATCGGTCAGCCGAAAGAAGGCGAGACCCTGGTGGTGGCTGCAGCGTCCGGTGCGGTCGGTTCAGTGGTCGGTCAGGTGGCGAAGATCAAGGGCCTGCGCGCCGTGGGTGTGGCCGGTGGAGCCGACAAATGCAAATACGTGGTCGAGGGACTGGGGTTTGATGCCTGCATCGATCACAAGGCGCCGGACTTTGCCGAACAACTGGCCAAGGCTTGCCCGAAAGGCATCGACATCTATTACGAAAACGTCGGCGGGCATGTGTTCGATGCCGTGGTGCCGCTGCTCAATCCCAAGGCGCGGATTCCGCTGTGCGGGCTGATTGCCGGTTACAACGCCACTGAAGTGCCGCAAGGCCCGGATCGTCTGCCAATGCTGCAGCGTACGTTGCTGACCAAGCGCGTGCGGATTCAGGGCTTCATCGTGTTTGATGACTACGGCGACCGTCAGCCGGAATTCATCAGCCACATGGTGCCGTGGGTGCGCGACGGCAAGGTCAAATTCCGTGAAGACGTCGTGGAAGGCCTGGAGCAGGCGCCCGAGGCGTTTATCGGTCTGTTGGAGGGGCGCAACTTCGGCAAACTGGTGGTGAAGGTCGCCCAGGACTGAGCATTTGACGCTGGCCAGAGGCGCGGGTATAAACCGCGTCTCGTTGTTTTGTCGGACTTTTTACCCATGAGCTTCAGCCCTTTGATTCGCCAACTGATCGACGCCCTGCGCACTTTGCCGGGCGTGGGTCAGAAAACCGCCCAGCGCATGGCGTTGCAGTTGCTCGAGCGTGATCGCAGCGGCGGCACGCGCCTGGCCCAGGCCTTGAGCCAGGCCATGGAAGGGGTGGGGCACTGCCGTCAGTGCCGCACGCTGACCGAAGACGATCTGTGCCCGCAATGCGCCGACACGCGCCGCGACGACACGCTGCTGTGCGTGGTGGAGGGGCCGATGGACGTTTATGCGGTGGAGCAAACGGGTTTCCGTGGGCGCTACTTCGTGCTCAAGGGCCACCTGTCGCCGCTCGACGGTCTGGGGCCGGAAGCTATCGGTATTCCGCAATTGATGGCGCGTATTGAAGAGGCGGGCACGTTTACCGAGGTCATCCTCGCCACCAACCCGACGGTGGAAGGTGAGGCGACCGCGCATTACATCGCCCAGCTTCTGGCCAACAAAGGCCTGATCGCCTCGCGGATTGCCCACGGCGTACCGCTGGGCGGGGAGCTGGAGCTGGTGGATGGCGGGACGCTGGCGCATTCGTTTGCCGGGCGTAAACCCATCTCTCTCTGAGTTCAGCGGTGCCTTGACTGGCGCCTTCGCGAGCAAGCTCGCTCCCACAGGGGATTTGTCAACGACACAAAACTAATGTGGGAGCGAGCTTGCTCGCGAATGGAGCGATTCGGTTTATCTGATTCACACAATGTTGTTGAAAACCAAGCAAGCGCTCGATTAACGTCGGCCAACCCTTCGATGGAGTTCGCCGATGCCTGCCTTCCAGGAATACTTCGACCCCAGCCACCAAATGGTCCGCGACAGCGTCAGACGTTTCGTCGAGCGCGAGATCCTGCCGGACATCAATGCGTGGGAAGAGGCCGAAAGCTTTCCCCGTGAGCTGTACCTGAAGGCCGGGGCAGCGGGGATTCTCGGTATCGGTTATCCCGAAGCGCTGGGCGGCAGCCACGAAGGTGATGTGTTCGCCAAGGTTGCCGCCAGTGAAGAACTGATGCGCTGCGGCTCCGGTGGTCTGGTCGCGGGCCTCGGTTCGCTGGATATCGGCCTGCCACCGATCGTCAAATGGGCCCGGCCCGAGGTGCGCGAGCGCGTCGTGCCGCAAGTGCTCAGCGGCGAGAAGATCTGCGCGTTGGCAATTACCGAACCCGGCGGCGGTTCCGACGTCGCCAACCTTCAGACCCGCGCCGTGCGTGACGGCGAATTCTACCGGGTCAGCGGCAGCAAAACCTTTATCACCAGCGGCGTGCGTGCCGATTTCTACACCGTCGCGGTGCGCACCGGAGCGCCGGGTTTCGGCGGCATCAGCCTGCTGGTGATCGAGAAGGGCACCCCAGGCTTCACCGTAGGCCGCCAGCTAAAGAAAATGGGCTGGTGGGCCTCGGACACCGCTGAGCTGTTCTTCGACGATTGCAGGGTGCCTGTGGGTAATCTGATCGGCGCCGAGAACATGGGCTTCGCCTGCATCATGGGCAATTTCCAGAGTGAACGGCTGGGGCTGGCACTGATGGCCAACATGACCTCGCAGCTCGCGCTCGAAGAGGCGCTGAAGTGGGCGCGCGAGCGTGAGGCGTTCGGCAAACCCATCGGCAAGCTCCAGGTGATCAAGCATCGGCTGGCCGAAATGGCCACGGCGCTGGAAGTATCGCGCGAGTTCACCTACCGCCAGGCGGCGAAAATGGCGGCGGGGCAGAGCGTGATCAAGGAGATTTCCATGGCCAAGAACGTTGCCACGGACACCTCGGACCGGATTACCACCGAGGCGGTGCAGATTCTTGGTGGCCTGGGTTTCATGCGCGAAAGTCTGGTGGAGCGGCTGTATCGGGATAACCGCATTCTGTCGATTGGCGGCGGGACGCGGGAGGTGATGAACGAGATTATCAGCAAGCAGATGGGGCTTTAGGTTTGCGGTGAGGCTGCCGGCCCCTTCGCGAGCAAGCCCGCTCCCACATTGGATCTGTGGCGTTCACAAATCCTCTGTGGGAGCGGGCTTGCTCGCGAAGGCGCCAGTACAGACGCCGCTTACTTGTCAGTCAAAGCAAACTGCGTCAGACAGAAAGTAGGAATCCCCATATCTTCCAGACGCTGCGAACCCCCCAGCTCCGGCAGATCGATAATCGCCGCCGCCTCATGCACCCGCGCGCCCATGCGGCGGATCAGGTTGGCCGCGGCGATCAGCGTGCCACCGGTGGCAATCAGGTCATCGAACATCACCACCGAATCGCCTTCGCACAGGCTGTCGGCGTGTACTTCGAGGAACGCTTCACCGTATTCGGTCGCATAACCCTCGGCCAACACGTCCGCCGGCAGTTTTCCCTGCTTGCGGAACAGCACCAGCGGCTTGTTCAGTTGGTAGGCCAGCACCGAACCGATCAGGAAACCGCGCGCATCCATCGCGCCGATGTGGGTGAAATCGGCTTCCACATAACGGTGGGCGAAGCTGTCCATCACCAGGCGCAGGGCCTTGGGCGACTGGAACAGCGGGGTGATGTCGCGAAAGATCACGCCCGGTTTCGGGAAGTCGATCACGGGGCGGATCAGGGATTTGATGTCGAAGGAGTCGAAGACCATCGTCGAGGTGTCCTGGCAGGGCTGCAAACGGCGCAGTATACCCGCGGCTGAAACGCTTCGCTCAACCGCGGATCGAGATCAGCCTTCGAGCGAGCCGCCGGCCAGGGCGCAGAGCTGGATCGGGTCGAGGATGTGGATCTCTTTGCCCTCGGCGGCGATCAGTTCGTTCTGCTGGAAGCGGGTGAATACCCGTGACACGGTTTCCACCGCCAGGCCCAGATAATTGCCGATTTCATTACGCGACATGCTCAGGCGGAACTGGTTGGCCGAGAACCCGCGAGCCCGGAAGCGGGCCGACAGATTGACCAGGAACGTGGCGATGCGCTCGTCGGCGGTTTTTTTCGACAGCAACAGCATCATTTGCTGGTCGTCACGGATTTCACGGCTCATCACCCGCATCAACTGACGGCGCAGTTGCGGCAGTTGCAGGGCCAGTTCATCGAGGCGTTCGAAAGGAATTTCACAGACCGAGGTGGTCTCCAGGGCCTGGGCCGACACCGGGTGTTTCTCGGTGTCCATGCCGGACAGACCAACCAGTTCGCTCGGCAAGTGGAAACCGGTCAGTTGTTCTTCGCCGCTGTCGCTCAGGCTGAAGGTTTTCAGGGCGCCGGAGCGTACTGCATAAACGGAATCGAAAGTGTCGCCCTGGCGGAACAGGAATTCGCCCTTTTTCAACGGGCGGCCACGTTTAACGATTTCGTCCAGCGCATCCATGTCTTCCAGATTCAGAGAAAGTGGCAGGCAGAGAGGGGCCAGGCTGCAATCCTTGCAATGGGCCTGGTTGTGAGCGCGCAGTTTGACTGGCTCGGACATTTCTTAAATCCTTGTGGGAAAACACACATAAGACGTAAGGGTAACCCACGGGGGGACATTCAGGCCAGCCTGTGGCGAGTTTGTCCCGCGGGCGTAAAGCCGCAGGGCAAGTGGCCGATAAAGGGGTATCACCACGCATGCAAGGAATCGCTTCGATGGCCGCCATTGACACGCTGAACCCCGGTAACAGCGGTGTTGCGTCTGTGCCGAGCACCGCCAGGACAGGCACCGACAGCGAGCAGAATGCCGCCTCTGCGCCGTTGGCAACCCCGACCTTGGTCGAGGGCGTCAAAGTGTCGCTGTCCGGCGCCTCCATCGAAAAATCCTTCAGCGTCGGTGGTGAGAACAGCGACATCGAAGACAGCGGCTTGCCCGAGAACGTCCAGCAGTTGCTGAAGATGATCCGAAAACTGCAAAAAGAGATCGCCGAGAAGAAAGCCCGGATGGCGGCCGTCATGTCCGACAGAACACTGACCAACGAAGCCAAGGTCAATATGCTCGCCGCGCTGCGCGGTGCCATCGCCGCCCTGAATACCGGGCTGATCAGCGCCAATCTGGCCCTGTCCAAAGTCATGGATCAGTCCGGCCTCACCTCCGAGCAGAACCTCAAACTCGGCTCACTGCTGACGAAAAACTAGATCACCCGCGAGAAGCGCTGGCGGTTCTGCTGTTCCAGATACGCGTCGAACACCATGCACACCGAACGCACCAGCAGGCGCCCGGCCGGCAACACTTCGATCCGCTCGCGTTCCAGCGTGATCAATCCATCGTTGGCCATGCCTTGCAGTTGCGGCCACAGCGCGCCGAAATAACCCTGAAAATCAATGTTGAACGCTTGCTCGATTTCGGCGAATTCCAGGCTGAAATTGCAGATCAGTTGCTGGATCACCGCGCGGCGCAGGCGATCGTCGGCATTGCACACCAGGCCCCGGCTGGTCGCCAGTTGCGCGGCGGCGAGGGTGTTCTGGTACTGGTTCAGATCGCTGTTGTTCTGGCAGTAGAGGTCGCCGATCTGGCTGATCGCCGACACCCCAAGACCAATCAGGTCGCAATGACCGTGGGTGGTGTAGCCCTGAAAGTTGCGCTGCAGGGTCTGTTCTTCCTGGGCAATCGCCAGCTCATCGTCGGGCAGGGCGAAGTGATCCATGCCGATGTAACGGTAGCCGGCGGCAGTCAGTTGTTCGATGGTGCGCTGAAGCATTTCGAGTTTCTGCGCAGGGCTCGGCAGCTCGTGGCTGTTGATCCGCCGCTGCGGCATGAAGCGCTCCGGCAGGTGTGCATAGTTGAACACCGAGAGTCGATCCGGTTGCAGGCTGATGACTTCCTCGACGGTGCGCGCAAAGTTCTCCGGGGTCTGCTTCGGCAGGCCGTAGATCAGGTCGATGTTGATCGAGCGAAATTGCAGGGTGCGCGCGGCGTCGATCACCGCGCGGGTTTCTTCCAGGCTTTGCAGGCGATTGACCGCCCGTTGCACCGCCGGGTCGAGGTCTTGCAGGCCTATGCTGACCCGGTTGAAGCCGAGTTCGCGCAACAGACCCATGGTCGACCAGTCGGCCTCGCGCGGGTCGATCTCGATGCCGTAGTCGCCGGAATCGTCATCCAGCAGATTGAAGTGTTTGCGCAGGTGCGCCATCAACTGGCGCAGTTCGTCATGGCTGAGAAAAGTCGGGGTGCCGCCGCCGAAGTGCAGTTGCTCGACTTTCTGCGCCGGTTCCAGGTGGCAGGCGATCAACTGGATTTCCTGCTCCAGGCGTTGCAGATACGGCTGCGCTCGCCCGCGATCCTTGGTGATGACCTTGTTGCAGGCGCAGTAGTAGCAAATGTTCGCGCAGAACGGCACGTGCACATACAGCGACAACGGGCGCAACGCCTTGCGGCTGTCGCGCAGGGCATGGAACAGGTCGAAGGTGCCGACCTGGCTGTTGAATTGCACGGCCGTCGGATACGAGGTGTAGCGCGGCCCCGCCAGGTCGTAGCGGCGGATCAGATCAGTGTCCCAACGAATGGCGTCGAGCATGCGGGCATTCCCCCGGATAGGCTGGCAGTGTGGCGAGTCTATCGGGGTGCGGCGACGGGGCTGTTGATTTGCATCAACGGCGGATTGGTAGTGATTGTTTTTGTGGTGAGGGGATTTATTGTGGTGAGGGGATTTATCCCCGATCGACTGCGAAGCAGTCGTAAAGTCTATGTACGCGGTGTCACTGGAGGAATGTCGGGGCGCGCTTCGCACACCATCGGGGATAAATCCCCTCACCACAAATCCCCTCACCAAAGTAAATCCTTCACCACAATGAATCTTCTCAGGGCTGTGGTCGGTCAGTGCCCCATCAACCAATGTTGGTGAGGGCCAGGAAGCGTCCAGATCCCGAACACAATCACCAACAACCCCCCAGCCATGCGCACGCTGCGTTTACGCAGCAACGCCGTGACCCGCTCGGCCGCCAGCCCGGTCGCCAGCAGCACCGGCCATGTGCCCAGCCCGAACGCCAGCATCAACAGCGCACTGTCCAGCGCATTGCCCTGGCTCGCCGACCACAGCAGCGTGCTGTAAACCAGTCCGCACGGCAGCCAGCCCCATAGCGCGCCGAGCAATAACGCACGGGGCAGTGTCGACACCGGCAGCAATCGATAGGCCACCGGCTGAATGTAACGCCACAAACCACGACCAAGACTTTCGATGCGGGTCAGGCCGCTCCACCAGCCGGCCAGATACAGGCCCATGGCGATCAGCAGCAGTCCGGCGAGGATGCGCATGACCATCGCCGCCGGGCTGTTCGCCACCGCCCAACCGGCGAGGCCGATCAGCAAACCGGCGGTCGCGTAACTGAGGATCCGTCCGAGGTTGTACGCCAGCAGCAGACGAAAGCGTCGGCTGCGCTGTTCCTTGGGGATCGCCAGGGTCAGCGCGCCCATCAGGCCGCCGCACATCCCCAGGCAATGCCCGCCACCGAGCAGGCCGAGGATCAGCGCGGAAACCAGCAGCGGCGCCAGCTCAAGCATGGGGTGGCGCCTTGTCCTGCGGTTTGTCGGCTTTGGCTTCGTCCACGGCGGCGGTGTGGTTCGGGTCCTGATCATCGAACAGGATGCTGTGGGCCGGACCATCGAGGTCGTCGTACTGCCCGCTGTCCACCGCCCAGAAGAAGATGTACACGGCGATGGCCACGATCAGCAGGGCGGCCGGGATCATCACGTAAAGAGCTGGCATCGGTACTCCTGGCCCGCGCGGCTCAGGCCGGCAACGGGCGGGTTTCTGAACGGGTGCCGGCGACCGGCGCGCTCGGCAGGCGAGTCAGGCGCAGGGCGTTGAGCACCACGGTCAACGAACTGATCGACATGCCGACCGCAGCCCACACCGGGGTGATCCAGCCGAGGGCGGCGAACGGCAACATGAGGCCATTGTACAGCGCCGCCCACAGCAGGTTCTCGATGATTACCCGACGGGTTCTGCGCGCTAAGGTAAAGGCTTGCACCAGCGCGTCGAGGCGGTTGGACAGCAGCACCGCGTCGGCGCTGGTTTTCGCCAGATCGGTGGCCGAACCCATGGCCACGCTGATGTCGGCAGCAGCCAGCACCGGCACGTCGTTCACACCATCGCCGAGCATCAACACCTTGCGTCCTTCTTGATGAAGCTGTTGCAGCACCTGCAATTTGTCGTCCGGACGCAGACCGCCACGGGCCTCGTCGATACCCAGTTCGGCGGCGACGCTGGCTACCATCGGCGAGCTGTCGCCGGACAACAGCAGCGTGCGCCAGCCACGGGCCTTGCAGGCGGCGAGCAGGGCGGGCGCATCGTCGCGCAGGCGGTCGTCGAGAACGAACCACGCCAGCGCTGCCGAGTCATCGCCGAGCAGCAGCCACTGACCCGGTTCATCCGGCATCGCCGGCAGCGGCGAACCGCTGAGGGCGCAGACAAATTCTGCCTGACCGATGCGCAAACGCTGTGTGCCAACCAGCCCTTCGAGGCCAAGTCCCGGCGTGCTGTGCACTTCTTCAGCCGCCAGTGGCGCACGACCGAAGGCGCGGGCAATCGGGTGTTCCGAACGATTTTCCAATGCGGCGGCAAGGCTCAGGCACTGGTCGCTGTTCAGCGTGCCCAGTGGACGGATCGAACGCAAAACCAGCCGCCCCTCGGTGAGGGTGCCGGTCTTGTCGAAGATCACCGTGTCAATCTGGTTCAGGCCTTCCAGTACATGGCCGCGCGTCAGCAACAGGCCGAGTTTGTGCAGGGTGCCAGTGGCGGCGGTCAACGCCGTCGGGGTTGCCAGCGACAGCGCGCAAGGGCAGGTCGCCACCAGCATCGCCAGGACGATCCAGAACGCCCGCGACGAGTCCAGCTGCCACCACAACAGGCCGATCGCTGCGGCCGCAATCAGCGACAACAGCAGGAACCATTGCGCGGCGCGGTCGGCGATTTCTGCCAGTCGCGGTTTCTCGGCCTGGGCGCGATCAAGCAGACGGACGATGGCCGACAGGCGCGTGTCCTGACCCAGCGCCAGAACCTCGACGGTGAGCGCGCCTTCGACATTCAGCGTGCCAGCGGTGACCGCATCGCCCAGCGTGCGCGGTTGCGGCAGGTATTCGCCGGTCAGCAGCGATTCGTCGATGCTCGACTGGCCATCGAGGATCTTGCCGTCCGCCGGCAGGATCGAGCCCGGTTGCACCAGCACCCGGTCACCCAGGCGCAATTCGCTGAGCAGGATGCGTTCGCTCTGGCCGTCGGCGTCGAGGCGCAGGCACGAGGCTGGCAACAGGTTCACAAGCTGCGCGGTGGCCGCGGCGGTGCGCTCGCGGGCGCGGCGTTCCAGATAGCGCCCGGCGAGCAGGAACAGCGCAAACATCCCGACCGCATCGAAATACAGCTCACCGACGCCGGTGATCGAGGTCCAGATCCCGGCAATGTAGGCGCTGCCGATCGCCAGCGACACCGAGACGTCCATGGTCAGGTGGCGGGTGCGCAGATCGCGCATCGCGCCTTTGAAGAACGGCGCGCAGCTGTAGAACACGATCGGTGTGGTCAGGAACAGCGCGACCCAGCGCAGGATCGTGTGCAGTTCGGGGCTGAGGTCGATGTTGAATTCCGGCCAGGTGGCCATGGTCGCCATCATTGCCTGAAACCACAGCAGCCCGGCGACACCGAGCTGACGCAACGCGAGACGGTTTTCGCTGGCCAGTTGCTCGCTGGCGCGGTCGGCCTGATAGGGGTGGGCGGCGTAACCGATGTGGCGCAGCTCGGCGAGGATCTGGCTCAGCGGCAATTGTGCGTCGGCCCATTGCACGTGCAGGCGATGGTTGGACAGATTGAGCCGCGCCTCGGCCACCGCCGGCAGGCTGCGCAGGTGTTTCTCGATCAGCCAGCCGCAGGCGGCGCAACTGATGCCTTCCATCAACAGCGTGGTTTCGGCGAGCTCGCCCGCGTGACGGACGAAGGGCTTTTGCACGTCGGCGCGGTCGTACAGCGCCAGTTCATCGGTCAATTGCACCGGCAAGGCTTCGGGGTTGGCCGAGGCTTCGCTGCGATGCTGGTAATAGCTTTCCAGACCACCGGCGACGATGGCTTCGGCCACGGCCTGACAGCCGGGGCAGCAGAACTCGCGGGACTCCCCGAGCACGACGGCGGTGAAGCGGCTGCCCGACGGGACGGGCAGAGCGCAGTGGTAGCAGGGGAGTGGGGTGGTCATGGCATCGTTGAGGGGGTAAGCCCTTGCATTGGGGTTGTCCGCTTGCCCTCAACCTAGCCCTCTCCCGGAGGGAGAGGGAGCCGATTGATGGAGGCCGGAAAAGAGGTGCATCCACGGATATCGTCACTGCCATACACAAGGCATGCGAGCCCCTCACCCTAACCCTCTCCCTCCGGGAGAGGGTTAGGGTGAGGGGCTTCTGCAGTTTATTTATTTATCCAGGTCTTCGGCGCCCTGCAGCGGTTCGTCACCGAGCAGCAGATCCTTGTCGTGGCTGACCTGTTCCTCTTCGAACATGCGCCACACGTGGTCGTCCTGCGTGCCCAGCAATTCGACAAAACGCCGGCCTTCGACCTTGTCGCCCAACTGACCGATGTAACGGCCGGTTTCGGTTTCGCTGCGGGTCAGGACGATCTTGCGATCCTTCTCCGGCTGGGTCGGCGAGATCAGGTTCAGTTCCAGGGTTTTCGGCTGGCTGTCGCCGCTCAGGCGCAGGTCAACTTCGCCGGTCAGGTCATCCAGATGCACGCTGGCGCGCATCTTCAGCTCCTGCGCCAGCAGCTCGCGATCCAGCGAGCGGTTGATGCCTTTGCCGGCCTCGTAATAGTTGTCGTTGACCAGGTTGTCCGGGTTGTTCACCGCGATGGTCACCATCGACAGGGTCAAGGTCACCGAACAGGCCAGAATTCCGATGATGATCCACGGCCAAAGGTGCTTGTACCAAGGACTGGCGGCGTTTGCTGCGGGCATGTTCAGTTCTCTCAACGGGTTTGTGGGCCGATGAATCGGCTCTTGGCTTCAACGTGGACGCTATCATCGTCGGCATCCTTGAGGATGAATTTCACCTCGTTGGTGCTCGACGGCAACTGTTCCGGTGCGCTCGACAACTCCACCGGCATGCTGAAGATTTCGCCGGCCGGCACCTTGATCTCGCGTTTGCCTTGCAGGCGCAGATCCGGCAGACCGGCGGCTTCCAGCACGTAGGTGTGGTCGCGCTGATCCTTGTTCATTATCTTCAGGCTGTAGACGTTTTCGATCCGGCCCTCGGCGTTCTCGCGGTACAGCACGCGGTCCTTGCTGACGTCGAAGCCGACCAGCGAGCGCATGAAGAACGCCGTCACCAGCAGGCTGATCATCGCCAGCAACACCACCGCATAGCCGATCAGACGTGGCCGCAGTTTATGGGTTTTCTGGCCGGACAGGTTGTGTTCGGTGGTGTAGCTGATGAGGCCGCGCGGGTAGTCCATCTTGTCCATGATCGCGTCGCAGGCGTCGATACACGCGGCGCAACCGATGCACTCGATCTGCAGGCCGTCACGGATGTCGATACCGGTCGGGCACACCTGAACGCACATGGTGCAATCGATGCAGTCGCCCAGGCCCATGGCCTTGTAATCGACACCTTTCTTGCGCGGGCCACGGCTTTCGCCGCGACGCGGGTCGTAGGAAACAATCAGGGTGTCCTTGTCGAACATCACGCTCTGGAAACGTGCGTAGGGGCACATGTAGATGCACACCTGCTCGCGCAGCCAGCCGGCGTTGCCGTAGGTGGCGAGGGTGAAGAAACCGACCCAGAAATACGACCAGCCATCGGCCTGACCGGTGAAGAATTCGAACACCAGTTCGCGGATTGGCGAGAAGTAGCCGACGAAGGTCATGCCGGTGACGAAGCCGATCAGCAGCCACAATGAATGCTTGGCGAGCTTGCGCAGAAATTTGTTGCCGGTCATCGGCGCTTTATCGAGCTTGATCCGCTGGTTGCGGTCGCCTTCGGTGACCTTCTCGCACCACATGAAAATCCACGTCCACACGCTTTGCGGACAGGTGTAGCCGCACCAGATGCGGCCGGCGTAAACGGTGATGAAGAACAGGCCGAACGCCGCAATGATCAGCAGCCCCGACAGCAGGATGAAGTCCTGCGGCCAGAAGGTCGCACCAAAGATGAAGAACTTGCGTTCCGGCAGGTTCCACCACACCGCCTGATGCCCGCCCCAGTTCAGCCAAACCGTACCGAAATACAACAGGAACAGCGCGGCGCCGCCGATCATCCGCAGATTGCGGAACAGGCCGGTGAAAGCACGGGTGTAGATTTTTTCTCGAGAGGCGTAAAGATCGACGCTGTTGTTCGCGTTTTTGCTCGGTGGTGTGACGTCGTGTACCGGAATCTGGTTGCTCATCATTGCATCCCACGGCAGTGGACAAATGCCTCGGTCGATACGTGCCGACCGCGGTCAGAAAGGGGTGTCGCAGTGGCGCAATGATACGCCTGTCGCTCTAACTCAAGGGTGCGACCTTTGGTCGCGTTGGGGAAAAAGCATTATTGGTGTAGCGAATGCAGAAAAGCCTGATGCAGATCAATTGACTTGTTGAGTATGGACAGTTTTCGCGCAGTCGCTCGCTCATTGTTCCCATGGATTGATCAGGGCGACACCGCTCGACTGGAAATCGCCGACGTTACGAGTGACGACGGTGAGCCCGTGCACCAGGGCAGTGGCAGCTATCAATGCATCGCTTTCATTGGCCTGGTCGGGTACATGCAGGCTGGCACAACGCAGTGCCACCGCGGCATCGACCGGCAGGATTCGGGCTTCGAATGCCGGAATGACGTGACGCGTCAGCCAACTGCGCAACAGCTTTCCTTGAGCAGGATCACGCCGTTCCATTCGCAGTACTCCGGTTTCCAGTTCTTTCAAAGTAATGGCGGAAATGTACAGGCGCGGGGCGATGACGCCTTTGGCCCAACTGACCACATTGGCATCGGCCTGCGGCTTGCGAAGTTCGGAAATCACATTGGTGTCGAGTAAATACATCAGGACAGATCCACGGGACGATGAATGATGACTGCGCGCTCGGTTTCGAAATCGATGTCGGCAGCCTCCGGCATGACCAACAAATCGACAATGCTCGTGTTTGCGCCGCTCAGTTTCTGATATTCCTCAATGCTCAACAGGACATGAGAGGCCTTGCCACGGTCGGTGATGATCACTGGACCCAGACGCGCAGCCTTTTTGGCGCTGCTGGTGTCCTGATTGAATTCACGGCTGGAGATGGTGGTGATTGCCATCATGGTTGACCTCTCGCAATACAGATGTAGCAACGTTACTACTTCGCCTTGGGGGCGGCAATCAAGGAAGACAGAACTCAGCCGTCCGTTGGTCGGTCCGTGGCTGGCATAGTCGAGCCAGCCTCGCAAAAGGCGCAGGCCGGCTCGGATTGATTCAGACGTGGCTTCAATACTCAGGGAAGTCTGCCGCCGCCCAGGCTCTCGAGACTGCCGGTATTTCTGTGGGGCTTTGTGGTGCTTCTGGAGTCGGGTTGCAACGGATTACCCAGTGTCACGGCAATCGATTCCACGGGGTGGTTCGATGGATCGATTGCCTGATCGTTGTCTGTGAGTTTCTGATCAACCGGGAGAGGGTTTTTGCTGTCATTCAACATAGCGGCTTCATCCTTGAAGTGGCTCCGATGAGGGTCAACGGGCTGTGGACGACCCTACAGAGCTTAGCGAATCGAGTCCATCAGGCATGTGTCTCAAAGTATTAATTTCGAAGGCGATTTTAATATTCCAGAAATATCATTAGTTAATTAATGGGTTTTGTTTTCTTGTTTTTTTCGAATAGCTTAGTGGCTGTTCTGCAGCGTGGTAGTTGCATGTTCATGTTTTGAAATTTAACGGAATAATGGAGTGTTATGAAAATCAAGGAAGTTAAAAAGCTTTTCGCTTGTCTGTGTCTGGTGTCCCTGACTTCTCTCGCCAGTGCCAACGAAGGTATGCCGCAGCACATGGTATTTGCATCAGACCCGCAATACCCGTGGACAGAAAAGTCGGACAGTGGCGAGGATGAATCGAGCGCGGATTTCGAAAAACGCGCGAAATGGCTGGTGGAAACCCAGTTCGCGAGCATTGCCCAGTTCCGCACCGAGATGGGCGGGCAGGCTGCCGTGCCATTGATGATCAACGGTGACATGACCGCGTTTGGCCACGGCTGGCAGCGCTCTTTCATCGGTTCGATGCTGAAGAAACACTTTGGCGATCACGTGCTCTACGGATTGGGCAATCACGACTACCAGAACAACGTGAATGACTGTTTCAGTGAAAGTTGCGCAGCGGGCAGTATTGTTGATTACCGTGATCATCATGTCGGTAAAGTCGATGAATTTGATCTGGAAGTCACCGGCAGCTTTGTGAATAAACACTATCTGGGTAGTCTGGCTTATTCAAAGAATATGGGTGAAGTGCATCTGGTGCAGTTGAACAATGAACCCACTTATGCGGTGAAGATTTCTCACGCGTTGAATCCGACCACATTCGATATCACGGCGTCGCTGGACTGGCTGGAGAATGATTTGCGAATAGCGCGAGCGCAGGGCTACGCGATCATTATCAACATGCACAAACCCTATGAATGGAAAGGCAGTTGGGATCAGCAGAAGCGCTTTCGCGACATGATTGAAAAGTATCAGGTGACGGCGATGTTCGCCGGCCACTTCCACGACGAGGGTGGTAGCCAGACCTATATGGGGAGCGTGCCGATGTTTCTCAGCGGTTCAGCTTCTCAGCAGACGTACCTGACCGCCACTTTTTCCAAGGATCGCAAGCAACTGGAGGTAAGTCTGGTCGAGGACAATCAGTGGCGCAAACGTACACCGGTGGCCACCGTGCCGGTGAAGTCGATCTGGGCCAGTGCCCCATAAAAAATCCCCCGCCAGAGCACTGGCGGGGGATTCTTCATTGCATCAAGCCCTGGCTTTACTGCGCCTCGGCTTCCGGCGCTTTTTCACCGTGGGACAGGCTGTAAACGTAAGCCGCCAGCAGGTGCACCTTGTCGTTGCCTTGCAGTTGTTCCTGGGCAGGCATCTGGCCCTGACGGCCGTAACGGATGGTCTGCTGCAGTTGCGCGAAGCTCGAACCGTAGATGAACGCGGCGGGGTGAGTCAGGTTAGGCGCGCCCATCGCTGGGGTGCCTTTGCCTTCCGGACCGTGGCAGGCCACGCAGTTGGCGGCAAAGAGTTTCTGGCCGTTGGCCGGGTCAGCCTTGGTGCCTTCCGGCAGTTTGCGGCCATCGAGCTGGGTCACCACGAAGGCTGCGACATCGGCTACGCCTTGTTCGCCAATGACTTCGGCCCAGGCCGGCATCACCGCGTGTCGACCGCCCATGATGGTGGTCTTGATGGTTTCCGGCTCGCCGCCCCAGCGCCAGTCGGCGTCGGTCAGGTTCGGAAAGCCATAGGCGCCCTTGGCGTCGGAACCGTGGCATACCGAACAGTTGGAGGCGAACAGACGGCCGCCCATCTTCAGTGCTTGCGGATCCTTGGCCACTTCCTCGATCGGCATCGCCGCGAACTTGGCGAAGATCGGACCGAACTTGGCGTCCGAGCGGGCCATTTCCTTTTCCCACTCATGCACGCCGGTCCAGCCGGTCTTGCCGTTGGCGAACGCGGTCTGCTTGTCGTTATCGAGGTAGTTGTAGCCCGGCAGCAGGCCTTTCCAGTTGCCCAGGCCCGGGTACAGCACCAGATAACCCAAGGCGAACACGATGGTGCCCACGAACAGCATGAACCACCATTTCGGCAGTGGGTTGTCGTACTCCTCGATCCCGTCGAAGGAGTGGCCGACCGTTTCGTCCGTCTGTTCGCTGCGCTGGCCCTTGCGGGTCGACAGCAGCAGCCAGGTCAGGGCGAAGATCGTACCGAGACTGAGGACTGTGACGTACAGACTCCAGAATGTAGTCATTCTTTGTTACTCCTAGAAGCTTGCTCGACGTGCTTGATGGCTTCGGGATCATCCGCAAAAGGCAGCAAGGTTGCGTCTTCAAACTCCGACTTGCGCTTGGGGCTGAACACCCACAACGCCAAACCGATGAAGGCCACCATCACGACAACGGTGCCCAGGCCTCGAATCATCCCGATATCCATTAAGAATCACCGTTTGCTTTTGATGATGGTGCCCAGGCCCTGAAGGTAGGCCACCAGCGCGTCCATTTCGGTTTTGCCCTTCACGGCATCTTTTGCACCGGCAATGTCTTCGTCGGTGTAAGGGACGCCGAGCGTGCGCAACACTTCCATTTTCTTGGCCGTGTCTTTGCCGTCGAGCTTGTTTTCCACGAGGAACGGGTAAGCCGGCATTTTCGACTCAGGCACCACGTTGCGCGGGTTGTACAGGTGCGCACGGTGCCAGTCATCGGAGTAACGACCGCCGACACGAGCCAGATCCGGGCCGGTACGCTTGGAACCCCACAGGAATGGATGGTCCCAGACGCTTTCACCGGCGACCGAGTAGTGGCCGTAGCGTTCGGTTTCAGCGCGGAACGGACGGATCATCTGCGAGTGGCAGCCGACACAACCGTTGGCGATGTAGACGTCGCGGCCTTCCAGTTCCAGCGCCGAACGCGGCTTCATGCCTTCGACCGGCTTGTTGGTGACGTCCTGGAAGAACAGCGGAACAATCTGGGTCAGGCCGCCAATGCTGACGGCGATGACCATGAAGAAGGCCAGCAGGCCAATATTCTTCTCGACAGCTTCATGCTTCATCAGTGAGCTCCAACGACAGCGATCTGGGCAGCGGCTTCGGCTTCAGCCGGGTTCGAGGCGCGCACGGTGCGCCAGACGTTGTAAGCCATCAACAACATGCCGCTGGCGAAGAATGCACCGCCCAGGGCACGGACGATGTAGCCCGGGTGGCTGGCCTGCAGCGCTTCGACGAACGAGTAGGTGAGGGTGCCGTCATCGTTGATTGCACGCCACATCAGACCCTGAGTGATGCCGTTGACCCACATCGAAGCGATGTACAGCACGGTACCGATGGTCGCGAGCCAGAAGTGCGCGTTGATCAGGCCGACGCTGTGCATCTGCGCACGACCGAACAGTTTCGGGATCATGTGGTAGATCGCGCCGATCGAAATCATTGCCACCCAACCCAAAGCGCCGGCGTGGACGTGGCCGATGGTCCAGTCGGTGTAGTGCGAGAGCGAGTTGACGGTCTTGATCGCCATCATCGGACCTTCGAAGGTCGACATGCCGTAGAACGCCAGCGACACCACGAGGAAGCGCAGGATCGGGTCGGTGCGCAGCTTATGCCAGGCGCCCGACAGGGTCATCATGCCGTTGATCATGCCGCCCCAGCTTGGCGCCAGCAGGATGATCGACATCGCCATGCCCAGCGACTGTGCCCAGTCCGGCAATGCGGTGTAGTGCAGGTGGTGCGGGCCGGCCCAGATGTACAGGGTGATCAGCGCCCAGAAGTGCACGATCGACAGGCGATACGAGTAGATCGGACGTTCGGCCTGTTTCGGCACGAAGTAGTACATCATCCCGAGGAAGCCGGTGGTCAGGAAGAAGCCCACGGCGTTGTGGCCGTACCACCACTGGATCATCGCGTCAGTCGCGCCCGAGTAGGCGGAGTAGGACTTGAAGAAACTCACCGGCAGGGAGGCGTGGTTGACGATGTGCAGCATCGCGGTCACGACGATGAACGCGCCGTAGAACCAGTTACCGACATAGATGTGTTTGGTCTTGCGCTTGGTGATGGTGCCGAAGAACACCAGCCCGTAGGAGACCCAGACAATGGCCAGCAGAATGGCGAGCGGCCATTCCAGTTCGGCGTATTCCTTGGTGGTGGTGTAGCCCAGCGGCAAGGTAATGATGGCGCCGACGATGACCGCCTGCCAGCCCCAGAAGGTGAAGGCGGCAAGGCTGTCGGAGATCAGTCGCGTCTGGCAGGTTCGCTGCACGACATAGTAGGAAGTGGCAAACAGTGCACAACCACCGAAGGCGAAAATCACCAGGTTTGTGTGCAACGGGCGCAGGCGTCCAAAGCTCGTCCACGGCAGACCGAAGTTCAACTCCGGCCAGACCAGTTGCGAGGCGATGAAGACACCGAGCCCCATGCCAAGGATCCCCCAGACCACCGTCATGATGGCGAACTGGCGGACTACCTTATAGTTATAAGCAGTCGGACTGATTGCTGTGCTCATTCTAAGGTTCCACGGTTTGGGTGTTTTATTAGGATTAAAATCGGCCGCAAGTATGCAGAGAGCAGGGGGTCATTGCAACGCGCCATGACCTGGGTCAATGCTTTCCAACGCTGATTCTGCGGCCTTTCCATACGCCGCGTAAGGTCAAAATTGGCCTCGGACAAAATGTCGCAGCGGACGAAAAAAGCGAGGGGATCAGGTCGCTTGTAACGGGGTGTGTTCAAACGCTCAGTTCGGGTGACGGACGGTAAATGGCACGACAGCCGGTATCTACCGGCGTTTGCGGCCACATCAGTCAGCCGGTTCGCAGAACACAGCAGTCAGCGTTGACCTGGAACCAGCACAAGCCAGTCCGCATCGAGCAAGCGTAGACCCGAATCCGGGGAACCGAAAGGAGAGGGTGTGACGGGGTGCGACAATGCGTCGCAAAGGGGCGGGATGCTGCCGCACCGAGAATGGTGCGGCAGAGGTGTGTGCAATGATTACTGTTTGTTGTCTTCAGTAATCAGTTTTTCTGTATTCAATCCATGGCTCAGGCTGTGCACATAAGCGGCGAGCAATTGCACTTTATCATTGCCCAACAGTTCGTTCTGTGCCGGCATGTGGCCCTGGCGACCGTGGCGGATGGTCTGCTCAAGCTGCGTCAGACTCGTGCCATAAATAAATCCGGCCGGGTGCGTCAGATTCGGCGCACCCATGGCTTCAGTGCCGTGGCCGGTTGCCCCATGACAGGCTACGCAGGTGGTGCTGAACGCTTGCTGTCCGGCCTGCAGGTCAGCCTTGCTGTCGGCTGGCAGCGGCAGGCCGGCCAGTTCGTGACGCACATATGCGGCGACGTTCTTCACACCCGTCTCGCCGAGCACTTCGCCCCAGGCCGGCATCGCCGCCATCCGCCCACCCATGATGGTGGTCTTGATGGTCTCGGCGTCGCCGCCCCAGCGCCAGTCCTTGTCGGCCAGGTTAGGGAAGCCGAAAGCGCCTTTGGCGTCGGAGCCGTGGCACACCGAGCAGTTGGAGGCGAACAACCGGCCACCCATTTTCAGCGCCTGCGGATCCTTCGCCACTTCTTCCACCGGCATGGCGGCGAATTTGGCGAAGATCGGCCCGAACTTGGCGTCAGCCTTGTTCATTTCCTTTTCCCACTCGTGGACGCCGGTCCAGCCGTCTTCGTAGCCGGGCAGAATGCCTTTCCAGTTGCCCAGGCCCGGATACAGGATCAGATAGCCCACGGAAAACACCAGCGTGCCGGCAAACAGCATGAACCACCACTGCGGCAGCGGGTTGTCGTACTCCTCGATGCCGTCGAAGCTGTGGCCCATGGTCTGGTCGACGCTGCCCTTGGTCTCGCCCCGGCGGGTGCCGATCAGCAGCCAGGTCAGGCCGATCAGGCTGCCGATGGTCAGTACGCAGATCCACGTACTCCAGAAGGTGGTCATGGCCGGGTACTCCTTGGTTCAGGTGCTTGGGTAATGTCGGGTTGCGGTTCGTCGGCAAACGGCAGCAGGCGCGCTTCGGCGAACTCCGGCGTGCGCTTGCGGTTGAACACCCAGATCGTCAGGCCGACGAAGGCCACGAACACCACGACGGTGCCGAGGCCGCGAATCAGGCCTGCACTCATTTCAATGATCATCTTGCTCACCTCTTGCTCTTGATCGCAGTGCCAAGCACTTGCAGGTAGGAGACGAGGGCGTCCATTTCGGTCTTGCCCTTGAGGCTGGCGACCGCGCCGCTGATGTCATCGTCGGTGTACGGCACGCCGAGGGTGCGCATGGTCTTGAGCTTGGTTTCGGTGTGGCTGCTGTCGACCGCTTGCGTCACCAGCCACGGGTAGGCCGGCATTTTCGACTCCGGTACCACGTTGCGCGGGTTGTACAGGTGCGCGCGGTGCCAGTCGTCCGAGTAACGCGCGCCGACCCGGGCCAGGTCTGGCCCGGTACGTTTGGAACCCCAGAGGAACGGGTGATCCCAGACGCTTTCACCGGCCACCGAGTAGTGCCCGTAGCGTTCGGTTTCGGCGCGGAACGGCCGGATCATCTGCGAGTGGCAACCGACGCAGCCTTCGCGGATATAGATGTCGCGGCCTTCCAGTTGCAGCGCGGTGTAGGGCTTCATGCCCTCCACCGGTTTGTTGGTGACGTCCTGGAAGAACAGCGGGACGATCTGGGTCAGGCCGCCGATGCTCACGGCGAACACCATCAGCAGCATCAGCAGGCCGACGTTCTTTTCAATCGTTTCGTGTTTCATGGCGGACTCCTCAGGCCATCTGCGCGGCAGCAACGACGTCAGCAGGCTGCGAGGCCCGCACGGTGCGCCAGGTGTTGTAAGCCATCAGGAACATGCCGCTGAGGAAGATCGCCCCACCCACCAGACGCACGATGAAGCCTGGGTGGCTGGCCACCAGAGTTTCGACGAAGGAGTAAGTCAGCGTGCCGTCCTCGTTGACTGCGCGCCACATCAGGCCCTGGGCGATGCCGTTGACCCACATCGAGGCGATGTACAGCACGGTGCCGATGGTCGCGAGCCAGAAGTGCGCGTTGATCAGGCCGATGCTGTGCATCTGCTCTTTGCCGAAGACTTTCGGGATCATGTGGTACAGCGCGCCGATGGAAATCATCGCCACCCAGCCGAGCGCGCCGGCGTGTACGTGGCCGATGGTCCAGTCGGTGTAGTGGGAGAGGGCGTTGACGGTCTTGATTGCCATCATCGGACCTTCGAAGGTCGACATGCCGTAGAACGCCAGTGAGACCACGAGGAAGCGCAGGATCGGGTCGCTGCGCAACTTATGCCACGCGCCCGAGAGGGTCATCATGCCGTTGATCATGCCGCCCCAGCTCGGTGCCAGCAGAATCAGCGACATCACCATGCCCAGCGACTGTGCCCAGTCCGGCAGTGCGGTGTAGTGCAGGTGGTGCGGGCCGGCCCAGATGTACAGGGTGATCAGCGCCCAGAAGTGCACGATCGACAGGCGATACGAATACACCGGACGTTCGGCCTGTTTCGGCACGAAGTAGTACATCATCCCGAGGAAACCGGCGGTGAGGAAAAAGCCCACGGCGTTGTGGCCGTACCACCATTGCACCATCGCGTCGGTCGCACCGGCGTACACCGAGTAGGACTTGGTCAGGCTCACCGGCAACTCAAGGTTGTTGACGATGTGCAGGATCGCCACGGTGATGATGAACGCGCCGAAGAACCAGTTGCCCACATAAATGTGCTTGGTCTTGCGCTGCATGATCGTGCCGAAGAACACGATGGCGTAGGCGACCCAGACGATGGTGATCAGGATGTCGATCGGCCATTCCAGCTCGGCGTATTCCTTGGAACTGGTGTAACCCAGTGGCAGGCTGATCGCTGCCAATAGAATCACAAGCTGCCAGCCCCAGAAGCAGAACGCGGCGATTTTCGGCGCGAACAATTGCGTCTGGCAGGTGCGTTGCACCGAGTAGAACGAACTGGCGAACAGCGCACAGCCACCGAAGGCGAAGATTACCGCGTTGGTGTGCAGCGGGCGCAGACGGCCGAAACTGGTCCAGGGCAAATTGAAGTTGAGTTCAGGCCAGACCAATTGGGCCGCGAGAAAAACCCCGAGCCCCATGCCGACGATGCCCCACACCACCGTCATAATGGCGAATTGGCGGACCACCTTGTAGTTGTAGGCGGTACTGATAGAAGTGTTCATGGTTCCCCATCCACGGTTCAGCCGAAGTGAGCGCGCGCAGAAAACGCCGCGAATCCTTCGCCTGGAGTTATAGGCAGACTAAAAGCGAGGCAAGCATGGACAAACAGCACAAGGCCAGTATTGACGGGGATCAATGGGCGCAGTGCGTGCGGGATCATGGGTGGCTTTGGGATGCCGCGTCGGGCGAGGCTTCGGCGACTCTGATCCTGGCGCATGGGGCGGGGGCGCCGATGGACAGTGAGTGGATGTCGGATATGGCTGGGCGCCTTGCTGCATTGGGCGTGAACGTGTTGCGGTTTGAGTTTCCTTATATGGCGCAGCGGCGGGTGGATGGCAGTAAACGCCCGCCGAATCCGGCGCCGAAACTGCTTCAGTGCTGGCGCGAAGTGTTCGCTGAAGTGCGACGTCATGTCGCTGGGACTTTGGCCATCGGTGGTAAGTCCATGGGCGGGCGGATGGCCAGTCTTTTAGCTGACGAGTTGGGCGCCGATGCGCTTGTCTGTCTTGGATATCCGTTTTATGCGGTTGGGAAACCTGAGAAACCGCGGGTTGAGCATTTGGCTTCTTTGCGGACTCGGACGTTGATTGTTCAGGGGGAGCGGGATGCTCTCGGAAATCGGGACGCTGTCGAGGCTTACGATCTATCGCCGAGTATTGAGGTGTTTTGGTTGGCCTCTGGGGATCATGATTTGAAGCCGCTCAAGGTTTCCGGGTTTACGCATGAGCAGCATTTGGCTGCCGCCGGGCAGAAGGTGGCTGCGTTTCTTCAGTGTTGACCGAGCCGAGCTGAAATTTTGAAACTTATGAAGATCGGCTCCCTTTCCCCCCTCGCCCCTTGGGGGAGAGGGCTGGGGTGAGGGGGTAGATCTTGAACGTTGCACACTTTTCGAACTGTGTGCATATCCGTTGCTGCGGTAACGGCTACTTAGGGTTCCGCCCTTACGGCGGGTCACTTTTTACAAACGCCTAAAAAGTAACCAAAAACGCTTGCTCCTACGTCTGGCCCGCTCGCTAAAGCTCGGGGTCCCTTCGCTCCAGGCTCCATCCGGGCGCAGCGCCTACGGTTTGCTTCGCTGCACCTCCTCTCGCTGTGTTTGGCTGCGCCAAACGGTCGCTGCGCTCCCACCCCCGGATCAATCCCTCCGCTCAGCCTTCCGATGTCGCCTGTGGATCAAGATCAAAAGCGGTACTCGAGCTAACGCTCATCGTGTTGAGTGGTGAGGAGCAAGAGCGGTGCGCGTTCTGCTCTTGCTTTTGTGTGGGAACCCGCCTGCTGGCGAAGGCGGCCTGACAGCCGACCATTCTCTTACTGAAGTATCCGGCCCTACTGTGGGAGCGAGCTTGCTCGCGAAAGCTGTCTGCCATACGCCATCCATTCAAACAGGCAATAAAAAACCGGAAGCTTTCGCTAACCGGTTTTTCACGATCAAAGATCGCAGCCTGCGGCAGCTCCAAGGAGTCATTCTTTCAAATTACATTGAAGGGGTACTCTTCCGGAGTTGCTGCGAGCACCCCTGCCAGATCTAGCCAGCATCCGACGGTCTCAGTCTCGTCATGGTGAAAGTCCCCTTGGGATTCAGACGATAGCGATGGCTTTTGAACACGGCCTCGAATGATCCCGTAGCGATATCCGTTTCAGCATCATATTTAACGCTGAGGATCGCCGAGTCGGCGTCCACCGAAGCCATTCCGATAAATCCCGGCGGCGCAGGGATCCAATGGCTGTGAACAAATGTCAGCCCGTTGTCGAAGTTATAGACGCCTGTGAGTGACTCATCGGATTGGTAGGGCAGAGTCATGGAGAACGAAAAATAGCTTTCATCGTCGAAATTTCCTGTTCCACCACTGATGGACCAATACCGCTCGCCCAAGAACTCGTCCTGATAGAAAGATCTGAATTTCGCTGTTTTCCGTTTACCGCCCAATCTCCATTGAAACCTGTCATCACTGACGAGTGGTTTTTTCGGGAGAAACATAACGTGAGTGGTCATTGTTAAACCTGCCTTTTCAATTAAGAGGAGGTGTTACAACCGACTGCAATTACGGTTTCTCTTGATATCCGCTCGAACAGGTGTGCGTCTACTGTCAGATCTGACAGCTAGGCAACCAGCCTTACATGTGCTGGTCAGCTAATAACGTTGCCGAGACTGCGTGAATATCCGTTGCCGCGGTAACGGCCACTTAAGGTTTCGCCCCTACGACGACTCACTTTTTTGACAAACACCTCAAAAGTAAGCAAAAAACGCTTGCTCCAACGTTCGGCCCGCTCGCTGGAGCTAGGGGTTCCTTCGCTCCGGGATCGATCCGGGAGGCAGCGCCTACGGTTTGCTTCGCTGCCCCTCCTCTCGATCGCCGAGGCTTGCGAATCGTTGTCGTCGGCCAAAGTCAAGGCTGGCAATATCGCCAACTCAATCGGTGGCCCGGAGGGCAATCCGCTGCTGGCGCTGCAACAGCCGATCATGTTGAACGAGCTGTTGGTTAATCGATTGCTGGACAAACTGCGGTTGCCTCAATAATTCCGCTGGCCGTTATGGCCTCTTCGCGAGCAAGCTCGCTCCCACATTGGTTCTGCGTACACAGGACTAAATGTGGGAGCGAGCTTGCTCGCGAATGCGGTCTGCCAGACACCACCAGTTTCAGACTGGCAACAAAAAGCCCGGACGCTTTAGCTGTCCGGGCTTACAGGTCAAAAGATCGCAGCCTTCGGCAGCTCCTACAGGTGATCGGTGTAGGAGCTGCCGAAGGCTGCGATCTTTTGATTTACTTTGTGGTGGATAGCCTGCCAGTGATCACATATTTATCGAACACTTTCTGCCCATCACGCGCGGCGTGCCGAGCATCCAGGAATGTCAGTTCATCACGAACTTACTGTTTGTGGGGGTTTCGCGTGGGGTATGTATTCATGCTGGCCGATCTGCGTGATTGAATAGCGACCGGCAAACGATAGAACTTGGCTGCACCAAGCACCATTCGGCGCATTCTGGCGCAGTTGTAGGCAGTGTCTGCGTTGCTTGAGTGAGATCGTCGTTGGCAGAGAAGGCGTCTTCGCGAGCAAGCTCGCTCCCACAGGTGATTGTCGTCGTGCGCAGAACTGTGACTCAACGCAGTGCCAATGTGGGAGCGAGCTTGCTCGCGAATGCGGTCTGCCAAGCACCATCACTTTCAGACTGGCAATAAAAAGCCCGGACGCTTTCGCTGTCCGGGCTTTTAAGATTAAAAGATCGCAGCCTGCGGCAGCTCCTACAGGTGATCGGTGTAGGAGATGCCGCAGGCTGCGATCTTTTGCTTTTAGCGGTTAAACCGCTCCACCAACGAATACTGAGTATTCGCAGTCTTGGTCAGCTCTTCACTCAGCAACGCCGAGTTATGCGCCTGTTCCGAGGTCTGGTCTGCCAACTCCGAAATGTTGCTGATGTTGCGGCTGATTTCTTCAGCCACGGCACTTTGCTCTTCGGTGGCGGCAGCGATCTGGGTGGTCATGTCGGTGATGTTGGCCACCGCTTCGCTGATGCCGACCAGTGCCTGATCCGCTTCCAGTACCCGCGCCACACCTTCTTCGGCCTGGCGATGGCCGGCTTCCATGGTTTGCACGGCGCTGGACGCGGTCTGCTGCAGCTTGGCGATCAGGGCATGGATCTGGCCGGTGGATTCGCTGGTGCGTTGCGCCAGTTGGCGGACTTCGTCAGCGACTACGGCAAAGCCACGGCCCATTTCGCCGGCACGTGCGGCTTCGATGGCGGCGTTGAGGGCGAGCAGGTTGGTCTGGTCGGCGATGCCTTTGATCACGTCGACCACGCCGCCGATTTCGTCGCTGTCCTTGGCCAGTTGGGTGACCGTCAGGCCGGTTTCACCGACCACCACCGACAGGCGCTGGATGGCTTCGCGGGTTTCCCCGGCGATGTCGCGGCCACGACCGGTCAGGCGATTGGCTTCCTGGGTGGCGTCAGCGGTGCGCTGCACGTGGCTCGCCACTTCCTGGGTGGTCGCAGCCATCTGGTTGACGGCGGTGGCGACCTGTTCGGTTTCCACGCGCTGACGTTCCAGACCGCTGGAGCTGTTGTGCGCCAGGGCGTCGGACTGTTTCGCTTGATCGGTCAGGTGCTCGGCGGTGTCCTGCAGACGGGTCAGGCAGGTTTTCAGGCGCGCTTCCTGGCTGAGGATCGACATTTCCAGACGCGCCTGCGCGCCACGGCTGTCGGTGTACATCTGCGCGATCAACGGGTCGGAAGTGGTCTGCTCGGCCAGGCGCAGCAGGCGCTTGAGCCCGCGTTGCTGCCATTGCAGGCCCATCAGGCCCAGCGGCACCGACAAGCCGGCAGCGAGGGCAAAGCCCCAGTGCGAGTTAAGGGTCGCGCCGATCACGAAGCTCAGTTGGCTGACCAGAATGAATGGCAGCCAGTCCTGCAGCACCGGCAGCCATTTGTCGCTGGAAGGGATTGCCGACTTGCCCTGGTTGATGCGTTGGTAGAGCGCTTCGGCACGGCGGATCTGTTCGGCGGTGGGTTTGATCCGCACCGACTCGTAACCGACCACCTGATTGCCGTCGAACACCGGTGTCACGTAGGCGTTCACCCAGTAGTGGTCACCGGATTTGCAGCGATTCTTGACAATGCCCATCCATGGCAAGCCTTGTTTCAGTGTGCCCCACATGTGCGAAAACACCGCAGCCGGGACGTCGGGGTGACGAACCAGGTTGTGCGGCGCACGGATCAGCTCTTCACGCGAAAACCCGCTGATTTCGACGAAAGCGTCGTTGCAGTAGGTGATCACGCCTTTAGCGTCGGTTGTGGAAATCAACCGCTGCTGAGCCGGGAAAGTCCGTTCGCGTTGTGTAATGGGCTGGTTATTACGCATGGTTTTTCAATCCGCAAGGCTTTGAAAGGTTGTCGGCGCTGTCAGGAAATTATTGAAGTTTTTTTTCAGATATAAGTACGGCGTCGCAAAACCGCGCTTGCTTCAACCGGCCAGCATCGGATAGGTGAACAGCGCAAAATGCAGCAAGTTCAGCCCGAAATGTGTGGCGATCGCCGCCGCAAGGCCACCGAAACGGTAGGCCAGACCATAGCCGACACCCGCCAGACCCGCCAGCAACACCCAGTGCCATCCTGCGCCCAGATGCGCCAGGGCAAAGATCAGCGACGCCAGCAGCAGGGCGAGGTTGTCGCCTTGCGGCAGGTACTTGAACAGGCGGCTCAAACCGCCCTGTATATAGCCGCGAAACAGCGCTTCCTCGACCAGCGTCACCAACAGCAGATTGTTCAGCAGCCACAGCCATGCCTGATCAGGCCACTTCGGCGCCCAGGCAATCATGCCGAACAACAGCGCACCGCCCAGCGCCAGGACGGCGCTCAAGGTCAGGGCGAGGACGCTGGCGTACACCGTCGGACGCAGCGAGCGTGCCGCGACAATCCACGGGCAGGCGAGCAACAGCCAGAAGCCGATCAAGGGTTTGTCCAGATTCAGGTACATCGCAAACGGCACGGCGTCGTCGGTGAAACGCAGCGGGGCGATGGCCCGGCCGTTGGCGAATCCCGGCAACCAGTGCAGCGCCAGCGACAGGGCGAGGAAGATGAACACGGCATGCCCCAACAGGCGCGCCACCGGCACCTGCTGTTGGCGCACGGCGAAACCGGTCAACAGCAATAGTCCCACGGAGATCAGCGCGAGCCAGCCGAGTTGGCCAAAGCTCAACGCCAATCCATAACCGAGGCTGAGAAGTGCCAGATAGAGCCATGGCAACGCCTTCATCGAAAGTCCTTGTGCAGAATTTTGTGGAAGGGCTTTCTACACGGGTGAGGGCGTGGGGACAAGTAAAGGTGTGGCGGGATGCGGGGACAGGCTCCCAACCTGAGGCTATCCACAAAACCCATTGTGGGAGCGGGCTTGCTCGCGAATGCGGTGTGTCAGGCGATAAAAATCTCGACGGATACACCGCATTCGCGAGCAAGCCCGCTCCCACAGTAGATCTGTGTGTGGCTGAGGAATCAGCGCAGATCGAGCTTCGCCGCCGCGCGCTCGGTGATTTCCGTGCGCAGTTTCAACGAAAGCGCCGCGCGGTGCCGAGCCTCATCGACGACAGCACTCGGCGCCGTCTGCGGGCTGCCCGATTCAAACGGCGGTGCCGGCGCATATTCCAGTTGCAGCTGAATCAACTGCGCCGCCTCAACCCCCACCAGTTCGGCGGCCAGCACCAGCGCAAAGTCGATGCCTGCGGTAATCCCGCCACCGGTAAACAGATTGCCGTCGCGCACCACCCGGTCCTGCACCGCAATCGCGCCGAGTTTCGGCAGCAGTTCGTGATAGGCCCAGTGGGTGGTCGCGCGTTTGCCTTTCAACAGTCCCGCCGCGCCCAGCACCAGCGAACCGGTGCACACCGACGTCACATACCTGGCCTGCGCCGCCTGACGCTTGATGAACCCCAGCGTCTGCTCATCTTCCATCAGCGGCCCGACCCCGGCGCCGCCGGGAATGCAGATCACATCCAGATCCGGGCAGTCGTCGAAGGTGGTGGTCGGTTTCAACAGCAGGCCGGTGCTGGCGGTGATCGGCACCAGATCTTTCCAGATCAGATGCACCTGCACGTCCGGCAGCGAGGCCAGTACGTCATAGGGACCGGTCAGGTCGAGTTGCTGCACCTGCGGAAACAACAGAAAACCGATCTGCAACGTCATGGGGTTTTTCTCCATTTGAGGGGTGGACGGCTTCACTGTAGGCGCGTAGGTTTTGGCGTATACGCCAATAACCCCACGAATTACGCCAAATGCCCAAAGTCATCCATGTACTCGCGTTTGCCAACATGCAGATTCTCGACGTCACCGGCCCTCTGCAAGTGTTCGCCTCGGCCAACGACATCGCCCGCCAACGCGGCTTGCCGGTACCGTATGCGCCGTCGGTGATTGCTCGCGAGGGCGGGGCGGTGATGTCCTCGGCGGGGCTGGCGGTGCTCGCCGAACCGTTGCCGCAAGACGCCAGCGACACGCTGATTATCGCGGGTGGTTGGGGGATCTATCCGGCATCCGAAGATGAGTCGCTGGTGGATTGGGTACGCGAGCACGCAGCGAAATGTCGACGCGTCGCCTCGGTGTGTACGGGGGCATTTCTACTGGCGGCGAGCGGCTGGCTCGACGGACGTCGCGTGGTCACCCACTGGACCCGTTGCGAACAACTGGCGCAGCAGCATCCGAAGCTGCAGGTCGAAGCCAATCCGATCTTCATCAACGACGGCCCGGTCTGGACTTCGGCAGGCGTTACCGCCGGCATCGATCTGGCAATGGCAATGGTCGAGGAAGATCTGGGCAGTGATATTGCTCTCGACGTCGCCCGGCATCTGGTGGTGTTCCTCAAACGCCCCGGCGGGCAATCGCAATTCAGCGTGACCTTGGCCCTGCAGAATCAGGGCAATCGCTTTGATGAACTGCACGCCTGGATCGCCGAAAACCTCACCTGCGACCTCGGCGTCCCGACCCTGGCCGAACAGGCCGGCATGAGCGAACGCAGTTTCGTCCGCCACTACCGCGCCGACACCGGCCAGACCCCGGCCCGCGCCATCGAACTGATCCGCGTCGAAACCGCCCGCCGTTTGCTCAGTGATACCGGGTTGCCGGTGAAACGGATTGCGGCCAACTGCGGGTTTGGCAGTGAGGAGACGTTGCGCCGCAGTTTCCTGCGGGCGATCGGGGTGACGCCGCAGGCGTACAGGGAGCGGTTTTCGGTCAGTGTTGGCGAAGCAGAGTCAGCGATGCCCTTAGGGGCAATTACCCGAACAGAACCTTCTGCCAATGATCTTCGCTGATGATCGCAATCGGCACGCCGCTGTCTCTCAGCTCAACGGCTTTCTTGATCTTGGTGCCGTAAGAGCTGTGAAGCCACTGATCATTGCCAATGCTGCCCACTACCAAATAGTGAATCTTTTTGCTGACGGAACCACCAATAAGGCCGCCGCGTTCGAGGATCTGCGACTCACATTCTTTACGTGGCCCATAGGCCATGACGCCTGTAAACAGGAAGACCCGATCAATCAGGCATAACTGCGGGGCAGGGTGGTCGAGAGGAAGGCTGGTCGGAGTGGTAAACGTTGGTGTTTGTGTTGGTGCGACTGGCAGCCCGGTGAACTGATGCAGCATTTCCAACAGCTCCGCAGACTCGTCGGCGTCTAGAACTCCATCACTGAGCATGTCGGCAAGACGTCTGTAAAGGATGTTCACAACCGGATCATCCAGGTGCGCCAAATGGGTTTCAATCCAGGTTCTGAGAAACTCGGCTTCTTGCTGGTTGATCGTGCCGTCTGCGGCAAGCCCGGCGGCGATGCCGATGAGAGCATCGACCGAGCGCCGCTCGATTCTTGCCTGGTGAAAGAACACGCTGCTCTTAAATTCCTGATGCAAATCGACCATCGTTGCTTCTCCTTAAGCCTCGGCTTCCGCCACCTGATTGAAATACTTCGTCCGATCCGGGGTAAACGTTACCCGCATCTTGGTCCGCGAACAGATCAGCGAACGTTCCTCACCCAGATCAATATCCAGATCCTCGCCCCGCAAGCCCTGCCACTGGGCGAGGTATTTCAGCGAGCCGTATTTCTCGTTTTTCTTCAGGCTGCGGCTCACGCCACCTTTCCAGCCGAGCACCGGCAGTTCGCCGGCGAGGCATTGGTGGGCAAGGTCGGGGAAGCGGGTGGCGCGCTGGCGGCCGATTTCCCAGCACTTGATCAGGCCTTTGTCGGCGGCTTCCCAGAGTTGGGTGCGGGTCAGGCCGCTGCGCAGGGGCGTGGCGATGGGGCGGTGGACGTGCTGGGTCATTCTGGTTCCTTGAATTCGGGTTTTATTGGACAGCTCCGCTGTGCCCGTTGCGGTGGATGGTAGGGGGGGATGTAACAGCTGGCAACAGGGTATTTCAGGGTGTAAGTGCAGGTTGCGGGGGAGGGATTTGCCAGGGTGTTGTTTAGAAGAAGCAGGAACAAACTACCCAAACTGTGGTGAGGGGATTTATCCCTGATCGGCTGCGCAGCAGGCGCAAAGCCAAGCAACGCGGTGCTGTTGACGAAATGCACCGGAAAAATCAGGACTGCTGCGCCGCCCGTCGGGGATAAATCCCCTCACCACAGGGGATCTGATTCTGTTTATTTCTGTGTAGGGGTTAGCCCGGCGCAGCGCGCTTATGCGGCATATTTCCTACAAACACTGGCGAAATTACGGCTGCCAAACACTCTTTTCCCCACTCAAACGCCGATCCAGAAAACTCGCCGCACTGATCAGCGCCAGATGCGTCAGCGCTTGCGGGGTGTTGCCCAGATGGCGGCCCTTGCTGTCGAACTCTTCGGCATACAGGCCCAGTGGGTTCGCGTAGCGCAGCAGTTGTTCGAACTCCAGATGCGCCTTTTCCACCTGACCGGCGCGGGCCAAGCATTCGACGTACCAGAATGAGCAGGCGGCAAAGGCGCCTTCGGTGCCGGTCAAACCGTCGATGTTGGCGTCATCGTTGCGATAGCGATAAACCATGCCGTCGCGTACCAGAGTCTTTTCGATCGCTTCAAGGGTCGACAGCCAGCGTGGATCCTTGGCGCTGACGAAGCGCACCAGCGGCATCAGCAGCATCGAACCGTCGAGCGCGGTGCCGCCCTTGTACTGGACGAAATGCCCGCGCTCCTCATCCCAGAAGTTGTCCCAGATGTCGGCATAGATCGCCTGCCGGGTCTGATCCCACTGGACGAACGGCGCCGGCAGCGAGCGTTTCGAGGCCAGGCGAATCGCCCGGTCCAAGGCCACCCAGCACATCAGTCGCGAGTGCAGGAAGTGATGCTGCTCACCGCGCATTTCCCAAATGCCGACATCGGTTGTCTGCCAGGTCTCACACACCTGATCGACCACTTCGCGCACGTGTTTCCAGCCCTGGTGGGAAATCGCGTCGCCGTACTTGTTGACCAGGTACACCGCGTCCATCAGTTCGCCAAAGATATCGAGCTGAATCTGATCGTACGCGCCATTGCCGATGCGCACCGGTTGCGCGCCGCCATGGCCGGAGAGGTGGGAGAGTTCGGTTTCCGGCAGCTCCTGGCGACCGTCGATCGCATAGAGGATGTTGAGTTTGGTCGAATTTCCCTGGCAATCGCTGACCCGACCACGCAGCCAGCCCATGTAGGCATTGGCCTCATCGACAAAACCCAGGCGCATGAACGCGTAGACCGTGAACGAGGCGTCGCGGATCCAGGTGTAGCGATAATCCCAGTTGCGCTCGCCGCCGGGAGTTTCCGGCAGGCCGAAGGTGGCGGCGGCGAGGATTGCGCCGTGCTTGCGCGAGGTCAGCAGCTTCAACGCGAGGGCCGAACGATTGACCATCTCCCGCCAACGCCCGCGGTAGTTGGACTGGCCGATCCAGTCGCGCCAGAACTTCAACGTGCGCTCCAGGCACATTTTCGCGCCGTCATCCTTGAAGCGCGGATCGTCGGCGCCACCGAGGACAAATTCGGCGTGCTGATCCTGCTTCATACTGAAGGAGGCAACGGCCGACTCGCCATCGATGTGCAACGCCTGATCCGCCACCAGCCGCAGTGATGGCTGGCCCTCCGCACTGAAAATCACCGATTGTTGATCCATCTGCGCCCGGGTGTTGGCACGTGCGTAGTCATGCCGCACCGCGCAGCGCATGTGAAACGTCGCTTCACCGCTGACCACCCGCACCCGGCGCATCAGCAGCGGCAGGTCATCGACACTGTCGCCGATCGGCAGCAGATCGGTGATTTCCACTACGGCCTGTTCGCTGAGCCAGCGCGTCTGCAAAACGTTGGTGTCGGGCAGGTAGATCTGCTCGCGCCGGGCATCGGGCAAGTCCGGGGCGAGCTGGAAAATCCCTGCCTCGGGCGTGTCGAGCAGCGAACAGAAGATCGACGGGCTGTCGAATTCCGGCCAGCAGAAAAAATCCACGCTGCCCTTGTCGTTGACCAGTGCCGCACTGCGCAGATCACCGATGATGCCGTGGGCGTCGATCGGGCTTTGTCGTTCAGGATGATGCTCAGCCATTGCCACGAAACTCCGGATAAAGACTCATGCCGCCGTCGATGAACAGGGTGGTGCCGACGATGTAGTCAGCGGCGTCGGAAGCGAGAAACACCACCGCGTTGGCGATGTCCTCGACATCGCCGATGCGACCGTAAGGGATCAGCTCCAGCAGCTTCTCACCGGCAGCGCCTTCGGTGGCGTCCTGATTGATGGCGGTGCGAATCGCCCCCGGCGCAATGCCGTTGATACGGATGCGCTGCTGGCTGACTTCCTGGGCGAGGGTCTGCATCAACTGATCGACGCCGCCCTTGGACGCCGCATAGTTGACGTGCCCGGCCCACGGAATGCGTTGATGTACCGAACTCATGTGAATGATCTTGCCGGCCGCGCGGGACACGCCTTCACGCACGCCCTGGCGATTGAAAATCCGCAGCGCGGCGCGAGCGCAGAGGAACTGGCCGGTGAGGTTGACGCCGATCACCGTGTTCCAGTCTTCGAGGGTCATGTCCACCGCCGGCGCATCCTTTTGCATGCCGGAATTGGCCACCAGAATGTCCAGCGCGCCAAAGGCCTCGAGGGTCTCGGCGAACAACCGTTCGACCTCGTCTTCCTTGGACACATCGGCGCCGATGGCCAGTGCCTGACCGCCGTCGGCGATGATTTGCTGCGCCAGTGCCTCGGCAGGTTCGGCCTGACGGTTGTAATTGATCACGACGGCTGCGCCGGCAGCGGCCAGCGCTTTTGCGGCAGCGTGGCCGATGCCGGAGCTGGCGCCGGTGACCAGTGCTACTTGGCGGGCGAGGGAAATCTGCATGCTCGAAATGCCTGGGTTAAGGGCTCAGTCAGCTGACCCATGGCGAGCTGCGAGAGTTCATCCGCATGCATGAAAAGATCGACACGTTCAGACGTGATAGCGGCCACTGTGCCGGTGCCATTCAAGACTGCCGGAGACCCAGCTTTTTATGCCGGTCAGAAAACGCTGCAGCAGCGGCGATGCATCCGGCAGCACGGCTTGTTCCGCCGCTTCATACAGGTGCACGATTTCGTCATGAACGTGCGCGCACTTGATCATCGCTTGTCGGGGCGTGCAATTGTGTTCGCGAGCCAGTAACTGCGGCAGATTGAAATCGCCGATTGCGGCCTGATTTTCCTTGTGTGCGGAATACAGATCGTTGGCGACGATTGTGGCGCTGGCGGCCAGCGTGGTCACGCGCCGCACGGCAGGGGCGCTGTAGATGTGTGCTGGCAGTTCGTATCCACCGATCACGTCGATCAATGACATGCAGGGTAAAAAGCTGTTGGTCTGGCGTTGAGCGAGGTATTCCCAGATGGGTGGGGTCAATCCTTCCAGGCGCCAGGCCGCTTCGGCAGTCATGGTGACAAACATGGCGATGATTTCGTGGCGTACCCTGGCCACTTGTACGGAAGATGCGAATGCCTGAACGCGGTCCATATAGGCGCGAAGCGCAACCAGTACCGGGTCACTGTTCAGTGCATGATCAAGACCGCAACGAAAGCGAGAGGGCAGGTGCGCCGGCTCCAGTGCGGCCAGCGCCAGCGAAAGTCGGGGCCCTACCAGGCGCGGTTCGGAGCCGGTTCGCTCGTCATCACAGTAGTAATCATCCACGGCAAACAGGGCGGCGATGCACTGTGCCGAAAGCAGCAGGCGATCGGGATCGTGAGTGTCGGTATGGCAAAGCATGGCGAAGCGACCGAACCCCATGGCGCGGACCTTTTCGAGTTGTCCCGCAAATATGCCGACTTCCTTGATCCATGGCATAAGCCGATCTTCGACGGCCTCGGCCAGCGCCGTATCAACCCGAAACGGCGCCGGACAATACAACGGCGGGACGGCCCAGGGTGATCTTGCCTTTTTCCCAAAAGCATCAGGCATTGATCGTGCCGCTGACGCATCGTGGGCGGCCTCGAACCATTGCCTTACACCCCCTATCCCGAACTGCTCGAACATCCGGCGAAACCAGATCGTGAACTGCTCGGGTGCCTGTTCGATCCGTTCGGTGATCTCCTCCAGCGACAGCCACTCCCAACTTTCGACTTCCTCGGGATTGGCTACCGGATCGAGCTGGCTGAGGCCGGCAAACACGTGGTCAAATTCATGCTCGATCAGTTCATTGGACATTTGCTCGTAATAGAGCATCGAGGCGACTTTTTGCAGTTTGCACGTCGTGCCCATTTCCTCCTGCAGTCGACGCAGGGCAGCGGCGGCCGTGCGTTCGCCGGGGCGAGGATGCCCGCAGCACGTGTTGGTCCATAATCCGCCGGAATGATATTTGCCCAACGCGCGTTGTTGCATCAGCATCCGACCTTGTGAGTCAAAGAGCAGAATCGAAAATGCGCGATGGCGCAGTCCCTGGTGATGCACTTTCATCTTTGAGGCTACACCGGTCTGGCGATCCTTGGGCGATACCAGAATAAGCTGTTCTTCCATGGCAAGGCTCCTTGGCGCGTGCGCTATGGGATAGTGCTCAAGAGCAGTTGCCCGTTCATTCAGGAGCGGTACGCCATTGAGTCAAAGCCTCATGAGAACTGCAATCGCATGAAAAGGCACCTGTAAAACCTGACAGGTGTGCGCGATTTTCGACGATTGGTTATGTGATTCCAGACGTCGGCGGCAATGCCATTGGTCTTGGGGAGCGATCCTGGGAGAGTGCCTGGAATCGCAAGGTGTCGAGTTTCGCGCCTTCACATTCCACCAACAATTCCCCGCTTCCACGCTCATCAACCTTTATGGCAACTTGGCGGCCCCTGATGAGGCTGTACCCATGGCAAACCCCTACCGCGAATTATTCACCGCCCCCGGCGCCCGGGCTTTTGTACTGGCCGGGATGATCGCGCGCATGCCGATTTCCATGACCGGCATCGGCGTGATCACCATGCTCTCGCAGCTCAAGGGCGGGTACGCGCTGGCCGGTGCGGTGGCGGCGACTTTTGCCCTGGCCACGGCTTTTTGTGCGCCGCAGGTGTCGCGGCTGGTGGATCGTTTCGGCCAGGGTAAAGTGCTGCCGCTATCGGCGTTGATCGGTGGTGGGGCGCTGTTGATGTTGCTGCTGTGCACGCGTTTGCAGGCGCCGACCTGGACCCTGTTCATCTTCGCCGCGCTGGCCGGCTGCATGCCGAGCATGTCGGCGATGGTGCGCGCGCGCTGGACCGAGATCTATCGCGGCCAGCCGCAATTGCAGACCGCCTATGCGCTGGAATCGGTACTCGATGAGGTCTGTTTCATCGTTGGCCCGCCACTGTCAGTGGGTTTGTGCGTGGTGGCGTTTCCCGAGGCCGGGCCGTTGGCCGCGCTGTTGGCGCTGGCGATCGGGGTGACGGCGTTTGTCGCCCAGCGCAGCACCGAGCCGGCGGTGCATCCGCAGGAATCACAGCATCAGGGTTCGATCATTCGCTCGACCGACGTGCAATGGCTGCTGGCGTTGATGCTTGCCATGGGCGTCATCGTCGGTGTGGTCGATGTGGTCAGCGTCGCGTTCGCCCAGCAGCAGGGCCAACCGGCAGCGGCGAGCATCGTGTTGTCGGTGTACGCCATCGGCTCGTGTCTGGCCGGTATCGCGTTTGGCGCGATGCGCTCGAAACTGCCGTTGCCGCGGCTGTTTCTCTACGGTGGGGTGGCGACGGCGGTGACCACGCTGCCGCTGTTGCTGGCGAGCAATATTTTCGGTTTGTCGCTGGCGGTGTTTGTCGCGGGATTGTTCTTCTCGCCGACGCTGATTGTGGCGATGGCGTTGATCGAACGCATCGTGCCGCCGGCCAAACTGACTGAAGGCCTGACCTGGCTGGTGACGGGGTTGAGCATCGGCGTGGCGATCGGCGCGGCCGGCTCGGGCGCTCTGGTGGATGCTTTCGGTGCACGCAGCGGATTCTGGCTGGCGATTATGGCGGGGGCGGTGGTGTTGGCGTCGGCGTTTCAGAGTTATCGGCACCTGAAATAACCCGGCCATCGCGGGCTGTTGTGGTGAGGGGATTTATCCCCGATGGGCCGCGAAGCAGCCCCAAATCCAGCCAGCTCTTTCCTTCAGAAGAAGCGTGCCGGGTGAGTTTGCGACTGCTGCGCAGTCGATCGGGGATAAATCCCCTCGCCACAGAGTTATCCACACAGACAGCGGATGGGTTACCAACCCCGCCCCGAATTCACCCAGAAATTCACCGACAGTGACGTCGACACCGACTCCACCTGATGGAACCAGCCCTCCGGCAGAAACAGCAGATCCCCGGCCTCCAGCGTCACGCGCAGGAACGTCACATCGCGTGCTGCGGGAAAGCGCTCATAGTCCGGTGCGTCGGGGTTGAAGTCGCAGCCGTCCAGGCCACCCTTTGGCGCTGTCGACCAGGTGCCCAGTGCTTCGCGGTGATGCGGGGCGGCGAGGGTGAACTGCTTCTGGCCCCAGACCTGCGCGAACAGGTTGTCGGTGTCGTCGCGGTGCAGCGGCGTCAGCGTGCCTTTGGGGCCGATCCAGATGCGTGGCGGGATGAACAGCGAAGCATCGAAGTAGGGCGGGTACTTGATCTGCTGCAGCAATTGCGCCGGCAGGATGTTGTTGCCCATGTAGGCCGGTGGTTCGCCGTCAGCCCGTTTGACTGCCGGTTGGTCCAGCGAGGCAATGAACTCGGCCATCGACGTCGAGCGGAAATCACGTTCGGTGGAAAAGGTTTTCTTCACGTAATCGCCGTGGCGGGTGATGCCCTGCAGTTCGGCGAAATGCACCAGTGATTCCTCGCGACTGAGCTTGAACAGCGGCCAGTCCTGCAAGGCATTGCTGATCACCACCGGGATGCCGTTGGGCAAGTATCTGCTTTTGAATTCGCTGACCGACAATTCATCGCGCGCATGGCGCTCGATGCGGGTCTGCACCGGCAGCCCGGCGGTGAGTTGTTCGCTGAAGCGTGGCGGGGTCGGGTAGCGCTTGTTCATGTCGACCTTTTGCGCCACTGCGCCACCGTGCATCGCATGCTCGATGATCTGCGGCAGCAGCGTCGCCAGGCCCATGTTGCCGCCGATTTTCAGGCGTCCGCTGGCGAACAGTTCTTCGACATTGACTCGGCCGCCCATGATCCCGAGAAAATCGCTCTCGGCGACTTCAATGGTCACGTCGGGGCTGGGATGGCGTCCGGGCGCGGTGCGGCTGCTGGCCTTGACCTCCGACCAGTAGGCCTGCTGCGGGCCAAACACGAATTGGAAAACGCCTTCGATGCCGACGGCACCGGCGTTGGCGAACAACTTGCCCAGGATGCTCTGCAGGTCCACGGTGAATCCTCGTTATTGGTTTTGGCCTGAACAGTTAACGAGCGCCTGTTGGCGCAATTTACCGGCGCGCGACTAATTTGCCGGGGGCGTAATCCGTTTATCTCTACAGACAAATTTTTCGAGGAAAGCCGGGTGAACAAGCTGACCCTGCTGTGCCTGCCGTACTCCGGCGCCAGCGCCATGGTCTATAGCCGCTGGCGGCCAAAACTGCCGCAATGGCTGCAACTGCAACCGGTGGAACTGCCGGGGCGCGGTGCACGTTTCGACGAGCCGCTGCACACGGATATGCGGGCGCTGGCGATGCAACTGGCCAAGGAATTGCGGCCGAATCTCAAAGCGCCTTATGCGTTGTTCGGCCATAGCCTGGGCGCGCTGCTGGCCTGCGAAATCGCTCACGCGCTGCGCGCATTGGGCTGTCCGGAACCGGTGGCGCTGTTTGCCTCGGGCACGGCGGCGCCGACGATGCGCGCCGATTACGATCGCGGTTTTGCCGAGCCGAAAACCGACGCCGAGCTGATCGATCAATTGCGCACACTCAACGGCACGAGCGAAGAAGTGCTGGCCAATGCCGAGCTGATGAGCCTGACCCTGCCGATCCTGCGCGCGGACTTCTTGCTCTGCGGCAAATTCGAGCCGTTACAACGGCCGTTGCTCAACTGCCCGGTGCACGTGCTGGGCGGCAAGGCGGATCGCGCGACCACCGAACAACTGATCGGCTGGAGCAAGGAAACCCGTGGCAGCTTTTCAGTGGACATGCTCGCCGGCGGGCACTTCTTCATTCATGAGCATGAAGCCAAAGTGCTCAAGGTGATCAAGGATCAGCTGGAAGGGCATCATCGCCGGCATATCATGGCCGCAATCGCCTGAGCAGCGCATCACTCAATGTGGGAGCGGGCTTGCTCGCGAAAGCGGTATTTCAGTTATTGCATCGTTGACTGACACACCGCTTTCGCGAGCAAGCCCGCTCCCACATTTGATTTGTGTTTATGAAAAAAGCCGCCCTACCTCCCGCCTGACAGTTGTTCTCATTCGCTAATTTTTCCGGTCTGCATTCGTTTTATAGGGACGACGTGCCTTTGTGCTTCCTGCCTACTGATCCGGATGCTGAGAAATGAATGCTGAAGACTCCTTGAAACTTGCTCGCCGGTTTATCGGGTTGCCCCTGGAAAAGCGCCAGATGTTCCTCGCGGCCCTGCACAAGGAGGGCGTGGATTTCGCGCGGTTCCCGATACCGGCCGGCATCGCAGCCGAGGATCGTCAGGCGCTGTCTTACGCGCAGCGCCGCATGTGGTTCCTGTGGCAACTCGACCCGCAGAGCGGCGCCTACAACCTGCCCGGTGCGGTGCGACTCAATGGTCGACTGAACCAGTCGGCGCTGGAGCAAGCTTTCGCCAGTCTGGTGGAGCGCCACGAAACCCTGCGCACGGTGTTCCAGCGCCAGGCCGATGACAGCCTGCTGCAAGTGCCAGCCACCGCGCCGCTGCTGATTACCCGGGAGGACTTCAGCGCACTGCCGGCCGGTGAGCGCGAGCAGGCGGTGATCCGTGCCGCCGAACAGCAGTCGGTGTTGCCATTTGATCTGGCGGTCGGCCCCTTGCTGCGGGTGACCTTGCTCAAGCTTGCCGAGCAGGAACACGTGCTGCTGCTGACCCTGCACCACATCGTCTCCGATGGCTGGTCGATGAACGTGTTGATCGACGAATTCATCCGTTGCTACGACGCGTTCGACGCCGGTCAGACGCCGCAATTGCCGCCATTGCCGATTCAGTACAGCGACTATGCGCTGTGGCAACGCCGCTGGCTGGAGGCCGGTGAGCAGGCGCGCCAACTCGATTATTGGCAGGCACAACTGGGCGACGAACACCCGGTGCTGGAATTGCCGCTGGATCATTCGCGCCCGGCGATGCCGAGCTATCGCGGCACTCGTTACGAGTTTGCGGTCGACGGCCAACTCGCCGAGCAACTGCGCAGCACTGCGCAACAGCATCAAGTCACTTTATTCATGTTCCTGCTCGGCGCCTTCAATGCGCTGCTGCACCGTTACACCGGGCAGACCGACCTGCGGGTCGGCGTGCCGATCGCCAACCGCAATCGCGGCGAAATCGAGGGCCTGATCGGCTTCTTCGTCAATACCCAAGTGCTGCGCACGCAACTGCACGGTCAGACCCGGGTCGACGAACTGTTGCGGGCGGTCAAGGAAACCGCGCTCGGTGCCCAGGCGCATCAGGATCTGCCGTTCGAGCAACTGGTCGAAGCGCTGAAGCTGGAACGCAGCCTCAGCCACACGCCACTGTTCCAGGTGATGTACAACCATCAGCCGCACGTCGCCGATATCGCCACCATCAGCACCGCATCCGGCCTGCAACTTGACAGCCTCGACTGGCAGAGCCGCACCACCCAGTTCGACCTGACGCTGGACACCTGGGAGAAGGGCGGCAAGCTGCACGCCGCGCTGACCTACGCCAGCGACCTGTTCGATGCACCGACCATCGAACGCATGGCGCGGCACTGGCTGCGCCTGCTGACGGCGATGGTCGCTGATCCGTCGCAGCGCATCGGTGAGTTGCCGCTGCTGGAGGCTGACGAGCAGCGCACCCTGGTGCACGACTGGAACAACGTCCACGCGCAGTACCCGAGCGACACGCCGATTCATCAGTTGATCGAAGCACAGGTCGCGCGTACGCCGCAGGCACCGGCGCTGGTATTCGGCGAACAGACCCTGAGTTACGCCGAACTGGATGCCCGAGCTAATCGCCTGGCGCATCTGCTGCGCGAACAGGGCGTGCAGGCGGACAGTCTGGTCGGCGTTTGCGCTCTGCGTTCGGTGGAAATGGTCGTCGCGCTGCTGGCGATTCTCAAGGCTGGCGGCGCCTACGTGCCGCTGGATCCGGAGTACCCGCAGGAGCGTCTGGCCTACATGATCGAGGACAGCGGCATCACCTTGCTGCTGACGCAACAGGCGCTGCTGGCAGCGCTGCCGACTGACGGCGTAAACGTCATCACCCTGGATCAGCCGGCGTTGCTCGACCGTTACCGCGATAGCCGTCCGGAGGTCAGCGTCGATCCGCTGAACCTGGCCTACGTGATTTACACCTCGGGTTCCACCGGCAAGCCGAAGGGCGCCGGCAACAGCCACGCGGCGCTGGTCAACCGTTTGTGCTGGATGCAGGAGGCCTATGCACTGGACGCCCGTGATTCGGTGCTGCAGAAAACCCCGTTCAGTTTCGACGTGTCGGTGTGGGAGTTCTTCTGGCCGCTGCTGACCGGCGCGCGGCTGGTGGTGGCCGCGCCGGGTGCGCACCGTGATCCGCTGCAACTGATCGATAGCATCAACCGCCACGGCATCAGCACGCTGCACTTTGTGCCGTCGATGTTGCAGGCGTTCATCCACGAGGCCGGCGTGGAGAGCTGCAGCGGACTCAAGCGGATTGTCTGCAGCGGTGAAGCGTTGCCGCTGGATGCGCAGCTGCAAGTCTTTGCCAAACTGCCGAACGCGAGCCTCTACAACTTGTACGGCCCGACCGAAGCGGCCATCGACGTCACTCACTGGACCTGTGTCGATGAAGGCGCGGACAGCGTGCCGATCGGCCGGCCGATCGCCAACCTGCGCACCCATGTCCTCGATGCCGAATTGCTGCCGGTGCCGAGCGGTGTCGCCGGTGAACTGTATCTGGGCGGCGCCGGACTGGCGCGCAGTTATCACCAGCGCCCGGCGCTGACGGCCGAACGTTTTGTGCCGTGCCCGTTCCATGACGGCGCGCGCCTGTACCGCACCGGCGACCGTGTGCGGCAGCGTGCCGACGGGGTGATCGAATACCTCGGGCGTCTCGACCATCAGGTGAAGTTGCGCGGTTTGCGCATTGAGCTGGGCGAAATCGAGACCCGCCTGATGCAGCACTCGCTGGTGCGTGAGGCGGTGGTGCTGGTGCAGGGCGGCAAGCATCTGGTGGCTTACCTTGTGCTGGAAAACCCACAGGTGGACGAACAGTGGCAGCAAGACGTCAAGGCGTGGCTGCTCGGCAGTCTGCCGGAGTTCATGGTGCCGACCTACCTGATCACCCTCGACAAATTGCCGGTCACCGCCAACGGCAAGCTCGACCGCAAGGCCTTGCCACAACCGGATGCCGCGCCACAACAGGCATTCGTGGCGCCACAGGACGCCATGCAAAAAGCCCTCGCGGCGATCTGGGAAGCTGTGCTCGGCCTCGACCGCGTCGGCCTCGAAGACAACTTCTTCGAGCTGGGCGGCGATTCGATCATCTCGATTCAAGTGGTCAGCCGTGCGCGACAGGCCGGGATCCGCATCAGCCCGCGTGACCTGTTCCAGTACCAGACGGTGCGCAGTCTGGCGCTGGTCGCGAGCCACGATCATCTGTCTTCGGTGGATCAGGGGCCGGTGACCGGCGACGCCGTGCTCGGGCCGATCCAGCAGGATTTCTTCAGTCGGGCGATGCCGGTGCGCGAGCACTGGAACCAGTCGTTGCTGCTGACCCCGCGTGAGGCATTGAACGCACAATTGCTCGATGCCGCGCTGACCCACCTGATCAATCACCACGACGCCTTGCGCCTGCGTTTTGTCGAAGGCACTGAAGGCTGGCAACAAAGCCACGGCCCGCTAGTGAACAGCGCTGAGATGTGGCAACGCGATGCCGAATCTGCCGAACAGTTGCAGGCGCTGTGCAACGAAGCTCAGCGCAGCCTCGACCTGCAAAACGGCCCGCTGCTGCGCGCGTTGCTGGTAACGATGGCCGACGGCTCGCAACGACTGGCGCTGATCATTCATCACCTCGCGGTCGATGGCGTTTCCTGGCGGGTGCTGCTGGAAGATCTGCAGCAGGCTTACGAGCAACTGGCGGCGGGTGGCGGCATTCAGTTGCCGGCGAAGACCAGCGCGTTCCAGAGCTGGACTGCGCGTCTGGCGCAGGAAGCGTCGCGCTTCGATGAGCAATTGGGTTATTGGAAAGCCCAGCATCAGGGTGCCAGGGATCTGCCTTGCGAACGCCCGGATGGCAGCCTGCACAACCTGCATGGCGAGAAAATCGAATGGCGCCTCGACGCCGAGCGCACCCGTCAGTTGCTGCAACAGGCGCCCGCCGCCTATCGCACCCAGGTCAACGATCTCTTGCTCACCGCCCTGGCGCGCACCATCAGTCGCTGGAGCCAGCAGCCGGGCACGCTGATCGAACTGGAAGGCCACGGCCGCGAAGACCTGTTTGATGACGTCGACCTGACCCGCACCGTGGGTTGGTTCACCAGTCTGTTCGCGGTCAACCTGACCGCCAGCGCTGATCTCGACGGCTCGATCAAGGCGATCAAGGAGCAACTGCGCGCGGTGCCGGACAAAGGTCTGGGTTACGGCGTGCTACGGCATCTGGCCGCGCCGTCGGTGCGCGCCGAACTGGCCGCGCTGCCGCAACCGCGCATCACCTTCAACTACCTCGGCCAGTTCGACCGCCAGTTCGACGAAGCGGCGCTGTTCGTGCCGGCTGTTGAAACCAGCGGCGTGGCGCAGGATCTGTCGGCGCCTCTGGGCAACTGGCTGACTGTGGAAGGTCAGGTGTATGGCGGCGAATTGTCGATGAGCTGGGGCTTCAGCCGCGAGATGTTCGACAGCGCCACGGTGCAGCACCTGGTTGATCAATACGCCAGCGAATTGCAGGCGCTGATCGAACACTGCTGCAGCGTGCAAACCGCGCAAGCGACGCCGTCGGACTTCCCGCTGGCTCGGGTGACCCAGGCGCAACTGGATGCGCTGCCGGTGCCGGCCGGTCAGCTCGATGATGTCTATCCGCTGTCGCCGATGCAGCAGGGTTTGCTGTTCCACACCCTCTACGAGCAGGCTGCGGGTGAGTACATCAATCAGTTGCGCGTGGATGTGCAAGGTCTTGAGCCTGAGCGCTTCCGCGCTGCGTGGCAGGCTACCGTCGATGCGCAGGACATTCTGCGCAGCGGTTTCGTCTGGCAGGGCGAACTGGCGCAAACGCTGCAGATCGTGCAAAAACAGGTGCAGTTGCCATTCAGCATTCTCGACTGGCGCGAGCGCGACGATCAGCCGGCAGCGCTCGCGGCGCTGGCCGATGCCGAGCGTCAGCAAGGGTTCGATCTGAGCCATGCACCGTTGCTGCGTCTGGTGCTGGTGCAGACCGCTGCCGAGCAATGGCACCTGATCTACACCCATCACCACATCCTGATGGACGGCTGGAGCAACTCGCAGTTGCTCGGCGAAGTGTTGCAGCGCTACAGCGGTCGCACCCCGGCCCATGGCGGCGGACGGTATCGCGATTACATCGCCTGGCTGCAGCGTCAGGACGCGCAACTGAGTCAGGACTTCTGGAGCGCTCAGTTGGCCGCGCTGCAAGAGCCGACCCGACTGGCCCGCGCCGCCATCGGCGGCGAAGGCGACAGCGGCCACGGCGACCATTATCTGACGCTGGACGTGCCGCGCACGCAGGCGCTGGAAGCGTTTGCCCGCCAGCAGAAAGTTACCGTCAACACCCTGGTGCAAGCCGCGTGGCTGCTGTTGCTGCAGCGCTACACCGGTCACGAAGCGGTGGCGTTCGGTGCGACCGTGGCCGGGCGTCCGGCGGATTTGCCGGGCATCGAGCAACAGGTCGGCCTGTTCATCAACACCCTGCCGGTGATCGGCGCGCCGCGTCCAGACCAAAGCGTTGGCCAATGGCTGCAAGCGGTGCAGGCGCAAAACCTCAGCCTGCGCGACTTCGAACACACGCCGCTGGCGGACATCCAGCGCTGGGCCGGGCAGGGCGGGGAAGCGCTGTTCGACAACATTCTGGTGTTCGAAAACTACCCGGTCGCCCAGGCGCTGAGCCAGGCCGGGCAAGGCCTGACATTCGGTGATGTCGGCAACCTTGAGCAGACCCACTACGCCCTGAGCGTGGCGGTCACCCTCGGTCAGCAACTGGCGCTGCACTACAGCTTCGACCGCAGCCAGTTTGCCGGTGAGGTGATCGAAGGCATCAGTGCCCATCTGCTGCAATTGCTTGAGCAGTTTGCCGTGTCGGCCGAGCGCAACCTTGGCGAAATCGCTCTGGCCAGCGCGCAAGAGCATGCCCGCCAGCAAGCCGAAAACCAGCCGCAGCCGTACCCGCTGGACATCGCGGTGCATCAGCGCATTGCTGTGCTGGCGGCCGAGCGTCCGCAGCGCACCGCGGTGATCTTCAACGGTCAGCACTTCAGTTATGGCGAGATCGAGCAGCGTGCCAATCAACTGGCTCACGCGCTGATCGCCCGTGGTGTCGGCGCCGAGATCCGGGTCGGCGTGGCCCTGCCACGCAGCGAGGCGGTAATCGTCGCGCTGCTGGCGGTGCTCAAGGCCGGCGGTGCCTATGTGCCGCTGGACACCAGTTACCCGCGTGAACGCCTGGCCTATCTGATTGAAGATTCTGGGCTGGCGCTGCTGATCAGCGATTCGTCGGTGTCGGCGCAGTTGCCGGTCGGCGAGTCGGTGCCATTGCTGGAGCTGGATCGTCTCGACCTGCGCCAGTTGCCGATCACGGCGCCACAGGTGCCAGTCGATCCGCACAACCTCGCGTACGTGATCTACACCTCCGGTTCCACCGGTAATCCGAAAGGCGTCAGCGTTGCCCATGGCCCACTGGCGATGCATTGCCAGGCCATCGGTCAGCGCTACGAAATGCGCGACAGCGACTGCGAATTCCACTTCATGTCGTTCGCCTTCGACGGCGCCCACGAACGCTGGCTGACCAGCCTGACCCACGGGGCTTCGCTGCTGATTCGCGACGACACGCTGTGGACGCCGGAGCAGACCTACAACGCGATGATCGAACACCGCGTGAGCGTGGTTGCGTTCCCGCCGGTGTACCTGCAACAACTGGCCGAACACGCCGAGCGTGTCGGCAACCCGCCGAAGGTGCGGATCTATTGCTTCGGCGGCGATGCGGTGCCGAACGCCAGTTTCGAACGGGTCAAGCGCGCGCTCGATCCGGACTACATCATCAACGGCTACGGCCCGACCGAAACCGTGGTCACGCCATTGATCTGGAAGGCTGGCCGTCAAGAGCCATGCGGTGCCGCTTACGCGCCGATCGGCAGCCGGATCGGCGACCGCAGCGCCTACGTGCTCGACGCCGATCTGAACCTGCTGCCACAAGGCATGGCCGGTGAGCTGTACCTCGGTGGTACCGGGTTGGCGCGGGGTTATCTGAACCGTCCGGGGCTGACTGCTGAGCGTTTTGTCGCCGACCCGTTCAGCGCAAATGGCGGCTTGCTCTATCGCACCGGCGACCTGGTGCGCCAGCGTGTCGACGGCACGTTCGACTATCTGGACCGCATCGACAATCAGGTGAAGATTCGCGGTTTCCGTATTGAACTGGGCGAAGTCGAAGCGGCGCTGCAAGCCCTCGACGGCGTGCGTGAAGCGGTGGTCGTGGCGCAGGAAGGCAGCGCCGGCAGTGGCAAGCGGCTGGTGGCCTACGTAGTCAGTGATTCAGCGAGTGCCGAGTTCACCGATCACCTGCGCGCGCAGCTCAAGGCCAGCCTGCCGGCGCACATGGTGCCGGCGTATGTCCTGCGTCTTGAGCGCATGCCGCTGACGCCGAACGGCAAGCTCGATCGCAAGAACCTGCCAAAACCGGACGTCAGCCAACTGCAACAGACCTACCTCGCGCCACAGACGGCGCTGGAGCAGCAACTGGCGGCGATCTGGCAGGACGTGCTCAAGCTTGAGCAAGTGGGTGTCAGCGACAACTTCTTCGAACTGGGCGGCGATTCGATCATCTCGATTCAAGTGGTCAGCCGGGCGCGGCAGGCTGGGATTCGCTTCAGCCCCAAAGACCTGTTCCAGCACCAGACCATTCAGGCTCTGGCCACGGTGGCGCAGACTGGCGAGGCGGTGCAGCCCATCGATCAGCGCGCGCAAACCGGCGAAACCGCGCTGCTGCCGATTCATCAGGCATTTTTTGCCGAGGCGATTCCTGACCGTCACCACTGGAACCAGTCGGTGATGCTCAAGCCGACGCAAGCGCTGGACGCTCAGGTACTGGAGCAAGCGCTGGATGCGTTGGTCGTGCAGCACGACAGTTTGCGTCTGGACTTTGTCGAGCAGGCCGCTGGCTGGTCGGCGCACTACCGCGACGTCGCCACGCAAGCGGGGGAAACCATTCTCTGGCAAGTCGAGGTCGCTGATCTCGCGGCTCTTGAGGCACTGGGCGACAAGGCCCAGCGCAGTCTGCAACTGAGCGGCGGTTCGCTGATCCGCGCGGTGCTGGCGAACCTGGCTGATGGCAGTCAGCGCCTGCTGCTGATCGTCCACCACCTGGTGGTCGATGGCGTGTCGTGGCGGATTCTGTTCGAAGATCTGCAACGTGCCTACCGGCAGATTCTCGCCGGCCACGCCGTGCAGTTGCCGGCCAAGACCAGTGCGCTCAAGGCCTGGGCGGCGGCGTTGCAGGACTACGCCAAAACCCCGGCGTTGCAGGCCGAACTGGGCTTCTGGCAGCAGCAGTTGCAGGGCGCTTCGGCGGCTTTGCCTTACGACCATCCGAACGGCGGGCAGCAACACGATCAGGCGCTGACCCTGCGCAGCAAACTCGATCAGACCCTGACCCGTCAGCTGTTGCAGGAAGCTCCGGCGGCCTATCGCACCCAGGTCAACGACCTGTTGCTGACCGCGCTGGCGCGGGTGCTGGTGCGCTGGACCGGTGACGACAATGCCTTAGTATTGCTTGAGGGCCATGGTCGCGAAGACCTGTTCGAACACATCGATCTGACCCGCACCGTGGGCTGGTTCACCAGCGTATTCCCGGCGCGTCTGGCACCGGCCGCCGAACTCGGCGCCTCGCTCAAGCAGATCAAGGAACAGCTGCGGGCGATTCCCCACAAGGGCATCGGCTTCGGCGCACTCGCGCACCTCGGTGATGAACCGGCGCGTGCCACCCTGCAAGCCTTGCCGGCGCCGCGCCTGACCTTCAACTACCTCGGCCAGTTCGACGGCAGCTTCGACGCTGCCAGCGATGCCCTGTTCGTGCCGACCAGCGAGTCCGGCGGCGCAGAGGTCAATCTGCAAGGGCCGCTGGGCAATCCGCTGGCGCTCAACAGCAAGGTGTTCGGCGGTGAGCTGGACCTGAGCTGGACCTACAGCGGCGCGATGTTCGACACCGCCACCATCCAGCGTCTGGCCGACGACTATGTGCAGGAACTGACCACGCTGATCGGCCACTGCTGCGACAGTGCCAACCGTGGCGTGACGCCGTCGGACTTCCCGCTGGCGCAACTGTCGCAAGCGCAACTGGATGCGCTGGTGCTGGAGCCGCAAGGCATCGACGACATCTATCCGCTGTCGCCGATGCAGCAGGGCATGCTGTTCCACACCTTGCTCGAACACGGCAATGGCGACTACATCAACCAGATGCGTCTGGACGTCGACGGCGTCGATCCGCAACGCTTCCGCGCGGCGTGGCAGGCGGCGGTGGATGCCCACGACATCCTGCGCAGCGGCTTCTTCTGGCAAGGCGATCTGCCGCAACCGGTGCAAGTGGTGCAACGTCAGGTCGAGGTGCCGTTCAGCGTGCTCGACTGGCACGGCAGGACTGATCTGGAGGCAGCGCTGCAAACCCTCGCCGATGAGGAGCGCGCCCTGGGTCTGGACCTGAGCTGTGCGCCGCTGATGCGCCTGGTGCTGGTGCGCACTGCAGCCGAGCGTTATCACCTGATCTACACCAACCATCACATCCTGATGGACGGCTGGAGCAGCGCGCAGTTGCTCGGCGAAGTGTTGCAGCACTACAGCGGCGAAGCGGTCGCCCGTGGCGCAGGTCGCTACCGCGATTACATCGCCTGGCTGCAACGTCAGGATGGCGCGGCGGCGCAAGCCTACTGGCGGACGACGCTGGGCAATTTGCAGGAGCCGACGCGTTTGGCCAATGCCATCGCACGGCCGCACGCCGGTTTGCCGAGCGTGGGTTACGGCGATCATTACCAAGTGCTGGATGCTGAGCTGAGCCAGCGCCTGGGCGAGTTTGCCCGGGCCGCGAAAGTCACCGTCAACACCGTGGTGCAAGCGGCGTGGCTGCTGCTGTTGCAGCGCTACACCGGCAAGGATTGCGTGGCGTTCGGCGCCACCGTCGCCGGGCGTCCGGCGGAGCTGCCGGGGGCCGAAGCGCAGATCGGCCTGTTCATCAACACGCTGCCGGTGATTGCCGCACCGCCCGCGCAGCAGGGCGTGATCGCCTGGCTGCAAGCGGTGCAGGCGCAGAACCTCGCCTCGCGCGAGTTCGAGCACACGCCGCTGGCGGACATTCAGCGCTGGGCCGGGCAGGGCGGTGACGCGCTGTTCGACAGCCTGATGGTGTTCGAGAACTACCCGATCGGCGAAGCACTGGAGCGTGGTGCGCCGCAGGGTCTGCGCTTCGGCGCGGTGGCCAATCAGGAGCAGACCAACTATCCGCTGACCCTGCTGGTGAACATGGGCGCGCAACTGTCGGTGCATTTCAGTTATCAGCGCGACAGCTTCGCGGCGGCCAGCGTGGCGCAGTTGGGCGCGCATCTGCAGCGTCTGCTGAGCCAGATGGCGGATGCCGGTGAGCGCACGCTCAGCGAGCTGGACCTGATCGAACACCGCCCGCTAGTGAGCACCGACTTCTCCACCGAGCAGTGCATCCATCAAGCCATCGCCAATCAGGTGGCGGCGACCCCGGATGCCTTGGCGGTGACCTTCGCCAATACGAAGTTGAGCTACGGTGAATTGGATGCGCAGGCCAATCGTCTGGCGCACAAGCTGCTTGAGCTGGGTGTCGGCCCGGAAGTGCGCGTGGGCGTGGCGATGCCGCGTTCGGAGCAATTGCTGATTGCCTTGCTTGCGGTGCTCAAGGCTGGCGGTGCGTATGTGCCGCTGGACCCGGATTACCCGGCGGATCGCGTGGCCTACATGCTCGAAGACAGCCGCGCGCGGGTGTTGCTCTCCGAACAGGCGGTTGCCGCGACCCTGAGCGTGCCGGGCGATACCCAAGTGCTGCTGATGGATCAGGTTTCGCTAAGCGGCTATTCGGCTGTTGCACCACAGACTGCGGTGCAGCCGGATAACCTCGCCTACGTGATCTACACCTCCGGTTCCACCGGCAAACCAAAAGGCGTGGCGATTGCCCATCGCAACGTCATGGCGCTGATCGACTGGTCCGCCAGGGTCTACAGCCGCGACGACATTCAAGGCGTGCTGGCCTCGACGTCGGTGTGCTTCGACCTGTCGGTGTGGGAGCTTTTCGTCACGTTGGCCAACGGCGGCTCGCTGATCATCGCGCGTAATGCCTTGGAGCTGCCGCAACTGCCGGCGCGCGATCAGGTGCGTCTGATCAACACTGTGCCGTCGGCGATTGCTGCACTGCAGCGAGCCGGGCAGATTCCGCCGAGCGTGCGCATCATCAATCTGGCGGGTGAACCGCTGAAACAAGCGCTGGTGGAGGCGTTGTATCAGCAGTCGACGGTCGAGCACGTCTACGACCTGTACGGCCCGTCGGAAGACACCACTTATTCGACCTGGACCCGCCGCAGTGCTGGCGGTCAGGCGCGGATCGGGCGCGCGCTTGAGCACAGCGCCAGCCATCTGCTGGATGCCGATCTGCACGCAGTGCCGCAGGGTGTTTCGGCCGAGCTGTACCTGTCCGGCGCCGGCATCACGCGCGGTTATCTGGGGCGTGCGGCGATGACCGCCGAACGCTTCGTGCCGAATCCTTTCGTCGACAACGGCGAGCGCATGTACCGCACCGGCGACCTGATTCGTCAGCGCGAGGAGGGCGAGCTGGAGTACATGGGCCGGATCGACCATCAGGTGAAAATTCGTGGATTCCGCATCGAACTGGGGGAGATCGAGGCGCGATTGCTCGCGCAACCGGCAGTCAACGAAGCGGCGGTGGTGGCCGTCGAAAGCGACACCGGCGCGCAACTGGTGGCGTATGTGGTCGCTCCGCAACTGGAGATGCACGACGGGGACGCGCAGCGGCAACTGCGCGAGGGACTAAAGACTGGCCTCAAGTCTTCGTTACCTGACTACATGATTCCCGCGCACCTGCTGTTCCTTGAGCAGTTGCCACTGACCCCCAACGGCAAACTCGACCGCAAGGCCCTGCCGGCGGTCGATGCCAGCCAGATGCAGGCCGCGTATGTCGCGCCGCACAGTGAGCTTGAGCAGCAGGTCGCGGCGATCTGGCAGCAAGTGCTCGAAGTGCAACGCATCGGCTTGAACGATCACTTCTTCGAACTCGGCGGGCACTCGCTGCTGGCGGTCAACGTGGTGTCGCGCATGGCCCTTGAACTGGGCCTGACGCTGACCCCGCAACTGTTATTCCAGCACCCCGTCCTGAGCGATTTTGTCGCTCGACTCGATACAGGAGGCGGGGCAATCAACGAACAGAAACTGAGCAAGCTGGAAGCCCTGCTTGACGATATGGAGGAAGTCTGATGGACAAGAGTGTTGCTTTGAGGGTAGCCAAGCGCTTTATCACTCTGCCGCTGGACAAACGTAAGCTGTACCTGGAAAAGATGCTCGAAGAGGGCGTCTCTCCGGCCAACCTGCCGATCCCGGAAACACGTTCCGGGTTTGCGGCGATTCCTCTGTCGTACGCTCAGGAACGTCAACTGTTCCTCTGGCAAATGGACCCGCACAGCACCGCGTATCACATCCCCAGCGCCTTGCGCCTCAAGGATCGGCTGGATGTGGCGGCGCTGGAGCGCAGCTTCAACGCGGTGGCGGCGCGTCACGAAAGCTTGCGTACCACTTTCGCCGAACAGGGTGAAAGCTTTTGCCAGGTGATTCACCCGCAGCTGCCGCTGAGCATCAGCCTGACGGCATTGCCGGAGGGCCTCGACGCCGCCGGGGAAGACGCGGCGATCAAGGCCTTCGTCGAGAGCGAAACCGCACGCCCGTTCAATTTGCAGCAGGGCCCGCTGCTGCGGGTGGCGCTGCTCGAAGTGGCGGAAGACGACCATGTACTGGTGCTGATCCAGCACCACATCATCTCCGATGGCTGGTCGATCAAAGTCCTGGTCAACGAGCTGATCGAGCATTACGCCGCCGACACCGCCGGGCAGCCGCTGAGCCTGCCGGAGCTGGAAGTGCAATACGCCGACTACGCGATCTGGCAGCGCCACTGGCTGGAAGCGGGCGAGCGCGAGCGCCAGTTGGCCTACTGGGTCAAGACCCTGGGCGGCGAGCAGCCGGTGCTGGAGCTGCCGATCGATTTCCCGCGTCCGGCCGTGCAAAGCCTGCGCGGTGCGCGGCTGGAGCTGAACCTGCCGGCAGACCTCGGTGACGCCCTCAAACAACTGGCGCAGCGCGAAGGCGCAAGCCTGTTCATGCTGTTGCTGGCGTCGTTCCAGGCGTTGCTGCATCGCTACAGCGGTCAGGCGCAGATTCGCGTCGGGGTGCCGACCGCCAACCGCAACCGTGTCGAGACCGAAGGCCTGATCGGCTTCTTCGTCAACACGCAGGTGCTGAGTGCCGAGGTCAGCGGGCAGCTGCCGTTCAACCAGTTGCTGGCTCAGGTCAAGCAGGCGGCGATGGCTGCGCAGGCGCATCAGGATCTGCCGTTCGAGCAACTGATCGAAGCCCTGCAACCGGAGCGCAGCCTGAGCCACAGCCCGGTGTTCCAGGTGATGTTCAACCACCAGACCAGCCGTGATCAGGGCCGCAACGCGGCGCAGTTGCCGCAGCTGAGTGTCGAGGATGTGCAGTGGGAAGGGCGCACCGCGCAGTTCGACCTGACGCTGAATACCTACGAGTCCAGCGACGGCTTTGCCGCCGAGCTGACCTACGCCACTGACCTGTTCAAAGCTGAAACCGTCGAACGTCTGGCGCGTCACTGGCAGAACCTGCTGCGCGGTATCGTCGCCGCACCGAGCCAGCGCGTCGGCGAATTGCCGTTGCTGGAAAGCGCCGAACACGGCGTGCTGTTGCAGGACTGGTTGCGCAGCGCCGACCGCAGCGCGCAAGCCGAATGCGTGCAGCAGGATTTCTCCCGGCGTGCCCAGCAAACGCCGCAGGCCACGGCCCTGATCATCGGCGAAGACGTGCTGAGCTACGGCGAGCTGGATGCCCGCTCCAGTCAACTGGCGCACAAGCTGATCGAGGCCGGTGTCGGCCCGGATCAACTGGTTGGTATCGCCGTCGAGCGCAGCGTGGAAATGATCGTCGGCCTGCTGGCGATCCTCAAGGCTGGCGGTGCTTATGTGCCGCTGGACCCGGCGTATCCGCAGGATCGTCTGGCCTACATGATCGAGGACAGCGGCCTGCAATTGCTGCTGACCCAAAGCCATTTGCAGACGCAGCTGCCGATCCCGCCGGGCGTGCAAGCGCTGTTGCTGGATCAACCACACGAGTGGCTGGCGGCTTATCCACAGACCGCGCCGGAAGTGGCAGTCAATGGCGAGCATCTGGCCTACACGATCTACACCTCCGGTTCTACCGGCAAACCGAAAGGCGTGATGGTGCGCCACGCGGCGCTGAGCAACTTTGTCGCGAGCATGATCGAGCAGCCGGGCATCTGTGCCGCCGATCGCATGCTGTCGCTGACCACGTTCTCGTTCGATATTTTCGGCCTGGAAATCTACGGCCCATTGCTGGCCGGTGCCTGTGTGGTGCTGACCGGCAAGGATGTGCATCAAGACCCGCAAGCGGTGCTCGAACTGATCGAGCGTCACGCCGTGACGGCGCTGCAAGCCACGCCCTCGACCTGGCGCATGCTGCTGGACAATGAACAGGCGCCAATCCTGGCGGGCCGCACGTTCCTCTGCGGCGGTGAAGCGCTGTCGCAGGAGCTGGCGCAACGCATGCTCGCACTGACGCCCAGCGTGTGGAACCTCTACGGCCCGACCGAAACCACTATCTGGTCGGCGCAGCACGCCTTGAGTGCGGACAGCAGCCGTCCATTCCTCGGCACGCCGATCGACAACACCGCGTTGTACATCCTCGGCAGCGACCTTGAGCTCAATCCGCTCGGCGCCCCGGGGGAATTGCTGATCGGCGGCGACGGCCTCGCTCGTGGTTACTTCCAGCGCCCGAGCCTGACTGCCGAACGCTTTGTCCCTGATCCCTTTTCGAAAACCGGCGCGCGTCTGTACCGCACCGGCGACCTGACCCGTTACCGCGCCGAAGGCGTGATCGAGTACATCGGGCGGATCGACCATCAGGTGAAAATCCGTGGTTTCCGGATTGAACTCGGCGAGATCGAAGCGCGTTTGCTCGCCCTCGATAGCGTGCGCGAAACCGTGGTAGTCGCTCAGGACGGCCCGACCGGCCCGCAACTGGTCGGCTATGTGGTGCCGATCGCCGACGATATTGCTGAAGTCGAACTGCGCGCCGCATTGAAAGCCAGCCTCAAGGCCGAGCTGCCGGAATACATGGTGCCGGCGCACCTGCTGTTCCTCGCGCAACTGCCACTGACGCCGAACGGCAAAGTCGACCGCAAAGCCTTGCCGGCACCTGACGCCAGCCACTTGCAATCAACTTACATCGCCCCGCAGACCGCCACTCAGCACAGCGTTGCCGAAATCTGGCAGGCGGTGCTCAAGCTTGATCGCGTGGGCCTGAGCGATAACTTCTTCGAACTGGGTGGCCACTCGTTGCTGGTCACGCAGGTGGTCTCGCGCGTACGTCAGGCACTGAACGTTCAAGTGCCGCTGCGCACATTGTTCGAACACAGCACGCTGGAAGACTTTGTCGCCGCGCTGGGTGTCGATCAGGCGCATCGGGAGCCGCCGATTGTTGCCTTGCCACGCCAGCAACCGCTGGCGCTGTCCTATGCCCAGGAGCGTCAGTGGTTCCTCTGGCAACTGGAACCGACCAGCACCGCTTATCACGTGCCGGCGGCATTGCGTCTGAGCGGTGAGCTGGATTTGCCAGCGTTGCAGCGCAGCTTCGACGCGCTGATCGAACGCCACGAATCGCTGCGCACCTGCTTCGTCGAACAACAGGGGCAGACCCTGCAAGTGATCCAGGCTCATGGCACGCTTGATCTGCAGGTGCAGGACGTGGCAGCGGATCTCGACGAGGCGGCGCTGCAAGCGCTGGTCGCCGCCGAAACCCTGCACCTGTTCAATCTGCAGCAAGGCCCGTTGCTGCGGGTCAAACTGCTGCGTCTGGCCGCCGATGACCACGCGCTGGTCATCACCTTGCATCACATCGTCTCCGATGGCTGGTCGATGAATGTCATGGTCGATGAGCTGGTGGCGTTGTATGCCGCCTACAGCCAGGGCCAAAGCGTGCAATTGCCAGCGCTGCCGGTGCAATACGCCGACTACGCCGTGTGGCAGAAACAGTGGATGGACGCCGGTGAACGCGAACGTCAGTTGAGCTACTGGACCGCACAACTCGGCGATGGCGATCAACCGCTGCTGGAGTTGCCGACCGACCGGCCGCGTCCAGCCGAGCAGAGCTATCGTGGCGCCCGTCGCGAGATCCCGCTGAGCCTCGAACTGGCCACCGCGCTCAAACACCTGGCGCAGCGCGAGAACGTCACGCTGTTTGCGCTGTTGCTGGCGTCGTTCCAGACCTTGCTGCATCGCTACAGCGGTAAGGCCGATATCCGCGTCGGGGTGCCGGTGGCCAACCGCAACCGGGTCGAGACCGAAGGCCTGATCGGTTTCTTCGTCAACACCCAGGTACTCAAGGCCGAGTTCGACAGTCAGCAGACGTTCCGCAGCCTGCTGCAGCAAGTGAAAAATACGGTGCTCGGCGCCCAGGCGCATCAGGATCTGCCGTTCGAGCAACTGGTCGACGCGCTGCAACCGGAGCGCAGCCTCAGCCACAGCCCATTGTTCCAGGTGATGCACAACCACCAGAGCCAGGTGCGCCAGGCGCAGGGCGCCACGCGTTTGCCGAAACTGGCGATTGAAGGCTTGCCGTGGGCGTCCAGTACTGCGCAGTTCGACTTGACCCTGAACACCTTTGAATCGAGCGACAACGTCTGGGCCGAGCTGACGTACGCCACCGACCTGTTCGACCTCGAGACCATCGAGCGCCTGGCGCAACACTGGACTCATCTGCTGCAAGGCATCGTTGCCGACAGCGCTCAGCGCATCGCCGAACTGCCACTGCATGACGCCGCCGAACGCGCGGCGACCTTGCAGCAGTGGAACCCGGCCATCCGCGATTTCCCGAGCGAACAGTGCCTGCATCAACGGATCGAACAACAAGCCGCCCGCGCCCCGCAAGCGATTGCCGTGAGCTGTGCCGGGCAGTCCCTGAGCTACGGCGAGCTGAACAGTCGCGCCAACCAGTTGGCCCACAAGCTGATTGCCAGCGGTGTCGGCCCGGACGTGCGCGTCGGTCTGGCGGTGGAGCGAAGCCTCGACATGCTGGTCGGTCTGCTGGCGATCCTCAAGGCCGGCGGCGCCTATGTGCCGTTGGACCCGACGTATCCGGAAGAACGCCTGAGCTACATGATCGGCGACAGCGGCATCGCCTTGCTGCTGACCCAGAGTCATCTGCTGGGGCGTCTGCCGGTGCCGGATTCGCTGCGCAGCCTGATGCTCGATCAGGAACGTGACGGTCTGGAAGGCTACAGCGACAGCAATCCGCAGGTGCGCATGAGCCCGGACAACCTGGCTTACGTGATCTACACCTCCGGTTCTACCGGTCAGCCGAAGGGTACGTTGCTGGCCCATCGCAACGTGCTGCGCCTTTTTGAGGCCACTGATGCGTGGTTCGATTTCGGCGCCACGGATGTCTGGAGCCTGTTCCATTCTTACGCTTTCGACTTCTCGGTGTGGGAGATTTTCGGGGCGCTGCTGTACGGCGGCAAACTGCTGGTGGTGCCTTACGAGGTCAGCCGCTCGCCGGAAGATTTCTTCGCCCTGCTTTGCCGCGAAGGCGTCACCGTGCTCAACCAAACGCCGTCGGCGTTCAAGCAATTGATGCAAGTGGCCTGCGCCCCCGAACACGCGGCGCAAGCACTGGCGCTGCGTTACGTGGTGTTCGGCGGCGAGGCGCTGGAGGTCAAGAGCCTGCGTCCATGGTTCGAGCGTTTCGGCGATCAGGCACCGCAACTGATCAACATGTACGGCATCACCGAAACCACCGTGCACGTGACCTACCGGCCGATTTCGCTGGCCGACTTGCAGCGTGACGCCAGCAGCCCGATCGGCGAGCCGATCCCGGACCTGTCCTGGTACTTGCTCGACGGTGATCTGAATCCGGTCGCCAAAGGCTGCATCGGTGAGCTGTACGTCGGTCGCGCCGGCCTGGCTCGCGGTTACCTGAACCGCGCGGATCTGACCAGCCTGCGCTTCATTCCCGACCCGTTCGCCGCCGATGGCGGGCGTCTGTACCGTACCGGTGACCTGGCGCGCTACCGCGCCGACGGCGTGATCGAATACATCGGCCGGATCGACCATCAGGTGAAGATTCGCGGTTTCCGTATCGAGCTTGGCGAGATCGAAGCGCAACTGCTGGAACAGGCTGCGGTGCGTCAGGCCGTGGTGCTGGCGCAGCCGGGCCTCAGTGGTCAGCAACTGGTGGCGTATCTGGTGCCAGGCGACGCCGCGCTGCTCGACGCGAGCCCGGCCGAACAGGCGTTGTGGCGCGACAGCGTGCGTGCCGAACTCAAGGCCCATCTGCCGGATCACATGGTTCCGGCGCACCTGTTGCTGCTGGCGCAATTGCCGTTGACCGCCAACGGCAAACTCAATCGCAACGCCTTGCCATCACCGGACGCCAGTCAGGCGCAGCAGGCCTATCAGGCGCCGCAAAGCGCGATGGAGCAGGGTCTGGCCGCGATCTGGCAAGACGTACTGAAGCTGCCGCAAGTCGGCATCAACGACAACTTCTTCGAATTGGGCGGCGACTCGATCATCTCGATTCAGGTGGTCAGCCGCGCCCGTCAGGCCGGCATTCGCCTCAATCCCAAAGACCTGTTCCAGCACCAGACCGTGCAGCGTCTGGCGCTGGTCGCGCAGTGGGGTGGCGACGAATCGACGATTGATCAGCAAGCCGCGAGCGGTGCGGCGTTGCTGCTGCCGATCCAGCAGCAGTTCTTCGCCGACCAAATTCCGCAGCGTCATCACTGGAACCAGTCGGTGCTGCTGCAACCGCGGCAGACGCTGGACGCGGAAAAAGTCGAGCAGGTATTGCGCGCACTGGTCGCTCATCACGATGCCTTGCGCCTGAGCTTCACTCAGCGCGATGGCGTGTGGCAGGCCGAGCACCGCGCGGTCGAAGCGCTGCCGCAGAGCCTGCTCTGGCAGGAGGACGTGGCCGATGCCGCCGCCCTTGAAGCCTTGGGCAATCGCGCCCAGCGCAGCCTCGATCTGCAACACGGGCCGTTGCTGCGTGCGGTGCTGGCGAATCTGGCCGATGGCACGCAGCGTTTGCAGTTGGTGATTCATCACCTGGCGGTGGACGGCGTGTCGTGGCGGATTCTGCTGGAAGACCTGCAAAACGCTTATCAGCAACTGCTTAATGATCAGCCGTTGAGCCTGCCGTCCCGGACCAGCGCCTTCAAGGACTGGGGTGAGCACTTGCAGCGCTACGCCAACAGTCCGGCATTGCAGGCCGAACTCGGTTATTGGCAGGCCTGCCTGAGCGATGTGAGTACCGATCTGCCGTGCAAACGCGTTGACGCCAGCCAGGACAATCGTCTGGCCCAGACCGTACAAACCCGGCTCGGCACCGAGCTGACCCGCCAACTGCTGCAAGAGGCCCCGGCGGCGTACCGCACCCAGGTCAACGATCTGTTGCTGACGGCGCTGGCGCGGGTCATTGGACGCTGGAGCGGGCAGGCGTCGACGCTGATCCAGCTCGAAGGCCATGGCCGCGAAGAACTGTTCAACGGCGTCGATCTGACCCGCACGGTGGGCTGGTTCACCAGCCTGTTCCCGGTGCGCCTGACACCGGTAGAGACGCTTGGCGAGTCGATCAAGCAGATCAAGGAACAACTGCGCTCGATCCCTAACAAGGGCATCGGTTTCGGCGCCTTGCGTTACCTTGGTGATGCGCAAGCGCAGCAGAGCCTGCAGGCCTTGCCGAGCCCGCGCATCACCTTCAACTACCTTGGGCAGTTCGACGGCAGTTTCGCCGGCGATGACGCTGCGCTGTTCGTGCCGTCGCCGGACAACGCCGGCCTCGATCAGAGCCCGGAGGCGCCGCTGGGCAACTGGTTGACCCTCAACGGTCAAGTGTATGGCGGCGAGCTGCGGGTGGGCTGGACGTTCAGTAGTGAGCGCTTCGACAGCGCGGTGATCGAAGCCCTGGCCGCAGATTACGCCGCAGAACTCGCAGCGTTGATCGGCCATTGCCTGACCCCGGGCGTCGAAGGCCTGACCCCGTCGGACTTCCCGCTGGCCGGCCTGACGCAGGCGCAGCTCGATCAGTTCCCGCTGGCGCCGCGCCAGGTCGCCGATGTGTATCCGCTGTCGGCGATGCAGCAGGGCATGTTGTTCCACAGCCTCTACGAGCAGGCCACCGGCGATTACATCAACCAGGTCCGGCTCGATGTCGAAGGCCTCGATCCGCAACGCTTCCAGCACGCCTGGCAAGCGGCGGTGGACAACCACGACATCCTGCGCAGCAGCTTTGTCTGGCAGGGTGAACTGGCGCGTCCAGTGCAGGTGGTGCACAAGCAACTGGACATGCCGTTCCGCGTCCTCGACTGGCGTGATCGCGACGATTGTCAGAGCGATCTGAATGCGCTGGCCGCAGCCGAACAGGCGCAAGGTTTCGACCTGAGCCAGGGGCCGCTGTTGCGCATGGTCGTGGTGCGTCTGGACGAGCAGCGCTGCCACTTGATCTACACCAACCACCACATCCTGATGGACGGCTGGAGCAACTCGCAGTTGCTCGGCGAAGTCCTGCAGCGCTACAGCGGGGTTGCCCAGCCGCCACTGGCCGGGCGTTATCGCGATTACATCGAATGGCTGCAGCGCCAGGACGTGCAGGCCAGCGAACGTTACTGGACCGCGCAACTGGCTGACCTGCAAGCGCCGACCTTGCTCGCGCAAGCGTTGCAGGCGCAACGCGGCGATGCACCGCGCGAAGGCCATGGTGAACATTTCTGCGTGCTCGACGCTGAGCAGACGCGGCGTCTGGGCGAGTTCGCGCGCCAGCAGAAAGTCACCCTCAACACGCTGATTCAGGCGGCATGGCTGCTGCTGTTGCAGCGCCTGACCGGCCAGCCGTGTGTGGCGTTCGGCGCCACGGTGGCGGGGCGTCCGGCCGAGCTCAAAGGGGTCGAGCAGCAGATCGGCCTGTTCATCAACACCTTGCCGGTCATCGCCAGCCCGCAGTCGCCATCGAGCGTTGGCGAATGGTTGCAGAGCGTGCAGGCGCAGAACCTGGCCTTGCGCGAACATGAGCACACTCCGCTGTTCGACATTCAGCGTTGGGCCGAGCGCAACGGTGAGGCGCTGTTCGACAACATTCTGGTGTTCGAGAACTACCCGGTGTCCGAGGCGCTGGCGCAGGGCGCACCACAAGAACTGCGCTTCGGTGAAATCCACAATCATGAGCAGACCAACTACCCGCTGACGCTGCTGGTGCACTTGAGCGACGAGTTGTCGATGCACTTCAGCTACCAGTGCGAAAGCTTTGCCGTGCACAGCGTGGTGCAACTGGCTGGGTATCTGCAGCGCTTGCTCGGGCAGATGAGCGAGTCAGGGGAGCGTTCGCTCAGTGAACTGAACCTGATCGAACACAGCCCGTCGGTGAGTACCGACTTCTCCACCGATCTGTGCATCCATCAAGCCATTGCCCATCAAGTGGCGGCGACCCCGGATGCCTTGGCGGTGACCTTCGCCAATACGAAGTTGACCTACGCCGAACTGGACGCGCAGGCCAATCGTCTGGCGCACAAGCTGCTTGAGCTGGGTGTCGGCCCGGAAGTGCGCGTGGGCGTGGCGATGTCGCGCTCCGAGCAGTTGCTGATTGCCTTGCTGGCGGTGCTCAAGGCTGGTGGTGCGTATGTGCCGCTGGACCCGGATTACCCGGCCGATCGCGTGGCCTACATGCTCGAAGACAGCCGGGCGCGGGTGTTGCTGACCGAACAGGCGGTTGCCGCGACCCTGAGCGTGCCAAGCGAAACCCAAGTGCTGCTGCTGGATCAGCTTTCGTTGAGCGATTATCCGAGCAGCGCGCCGCAAACATCGGTCGCTCCGGACAACCTCGCCTACGTGATTTACACCTCTGGTTCCACCGGCAAGCCGAAAGGCGTGGCGATTGCCCATCGCAACGTCATGGCGCTGATCGACTGGTCGGCCAAGGTCTACAGCCGTGATGACATTCAAGGCGTGCTGGCCTCGACTTCGGTGTGCTTCGACCTGTCGGTGTGGGAGCTGTTTGTCACTCTCGCCAACGGTGGTTCGCTGATCATCGCCCGTAATGCGCTGGAACTGCCGCAACTGCCGGCCCGCGATCAGGTGCGTCTGATTAACTCCGTGCCGTCGGCGATTGCCGCACTGCACCGCGCGGGGCAGATTCCGCCAAGCGTGCGCATTATCAACCTCGCTGGCGAGCCGCTGAAACAAGCGCTGGTGGAGGCGCTGTACCAGCAGTCGACGGTCGAGCACGTCTACGACCTGTACGGCCCGTCGGAAGACACCACCTATTCGACCTGGACCCGCCGCAGCGCTGGCGGTCAGGCACGGATCGGGCGCGCGCTCGAGCACAGTGCCAGCCATTTGCTGGATGCCGATCTGCACGCGGTGCCGCAAGGCGTTTCGGCCGAGCTGTACCTGTCCGGCGCCGGCATCACGCGCGGTTATCTGGGGCGTGCGGCGATGACCGCCGAGCGCTTCGTGCCGAATCCTTTCGTCGGTAACGGCGAGCGCATGTACCGCACCGGCGACCTGATTCGAGAGCGCGAGGAGGGCGAGCTGGAGTACATGGGCCGGATCGACCATCAGGTGAAAATTCGCGGCTTGCGTATCGAACTGGGCGAAATCGAAGCGCGTCTGCTGGCGCATGCCGCCGTGCGTGAAGCGGTGGTCGTGGCCAGCGAAGTCTCGGGCAGTCAGCAACTGATTGCCTATCTGGTGCCGAGCGATCCGGCGTTCATCGACGCCAGCGCCGAGCAACAGGCCGCACTGCAGCAAACCCTCGGCAACTGGCTGAGCGCAACCCTGCCGGACTACATGGTGCCGAGCCACCGCCTGTGGCTGGCGCATCTGCCGCTGACCCCCAACGGCAAGATCGACCGCAAGCGCCTGCCAGCACTGGAGCTCAGCGCCGCGCAGTTGCATGTCGAACCGGCGAATGCCACCGAGCAAATGTTGGTGGAGATTTGGAAAGAAGTGCTCGGCCTTGAGCAGGTCAGCACCCATGACAGTTTCTTTGCCTTGGGCGGCGATTCGATCATCTCGATTCAGGTGGTCAGTCGCGCCCGTCAGCAAGGGCTGGAGCTGAGCCCGAAAGACCTGTTCCAGCAACCGACCATTCAACAACTGGCCCTGTGCGTGCAGGCTGCCGAGGGGCGTGTGGCGCCGGTGCTGGCGCTGATCGACCTGCCGCTGCACGGCTTGAGCGAGGCGCAAGTCGCGCAACTGCCATTGCCGGCCGGGCAACTGGACGGGCTCTATCGCTTGTCGCCGATGCAGCAGGGCATGCTTTTCCTCGGCCTGAATTCGCCGGAATCGGACCTGTACGTCAACCAGTTGAGCGTTCCGGTGCAGGGCCTTGAGCCACTGCGCTTGCAAGCCGCGTGGGAAACCGTCAGCCGTCGCCACGACATTCTGCGCACCGGGTTCCTCTGGCAGGACATGGCCGAGCCGCTGCAATTCGTGCTCGCCGATCCGCAGTTGCCGTTCAGTCTGCTCGACTGGCGTGAGCAGGATCATTCGGCCGAAGCCTTGCAAGGCCTGGCGGATGCCGAGCGGGGCAAGGGCTTCGACCTTGACCAGCCACCGCTGCAACGGCTGACGCTGGTGCAAGTCGGCGAGCACAGCTATCAGCTGATCTGGACTTACCATCACATCCTGATCGACGGCTGGAGCAGTTCGCAGTTGATCGGTGAAGTGCTGAGCCAGTATTCCGGACGACCACTGGCCGACGCGGTGCCGTACCGCGGTTACATCAACTGGCTGCAGCAGCAGGACGCGAATGCCAGCGAAGGTTTCTGGCGTCAGCACCTGAGCCGGCTCGACGAGCCGACCTATCTGGCGGACGCGGTGACGCGCACCGGCAGCGGTCGCGGTCACCAGGCGCTGTACAGCCGTTTGGGCGCAACCCGCACCGAGCAGTTGAAAGCCTTTGCCCAGTCGCAGCAGGTCACCCTCAACACCTTGGTGCAGGGTGCGTGGCTGGTGCTGCTCAGCCGTTACAGCGGCCAGCGTTGCGTAGCGTTCGGCGCGACGGTGGCGGGGCGTCCGGCGAGTCTGCCGGCCTCGGAATCGATCCTCGGTCTGTTCATCAACACCTTGCCGGTGATCAAGGACGTGCCGGCCGAGCAGGCCGTGGGCGCCTGGTTGCGCGAGTTGCAGGACTTCAACCTGGAGATGCGCGAGCGCGAATACACCCCGCTGACCGACGTCCAGCGTTGGGGCGGGCGTGCCGGGCAGTCGCTGTTCGACAGCATCATCGTGTTCGAGAACCACCCGATCGATCAGGCGCTGCGCGAGTGGCGCGATGATTCGCTGAAGTTTGGCGAAATCAATAACTCAGGCCTGACCAACTTCCCGATGGACCTGATGGTCACCCTCGAAGACGGGTTGGTGATCGAGTACATGTTCCTGCGCGAACACTTCGATCTGGCGACCGTGGAAGGCATCCGCAGCAACATGGAAGGCCTGCTCACGGCACTGGTTCAGGACGCCGGGCAGGCGCTGGGACGCATCGGTCTGCCGACCGGGCAAGTCGCGCCCGCGCCGGACGTTGTCGCGCAAGCGCAGGCCCCGCTGGTGCACCAGCGCGTTGCCGGGTGGGCCGCGCAGCGTGCCGAACAAACCGCAGTGATCTTCAATGAGCAAGCCTTCAGTTATGGCCAGATCGAAGCGCGGGCCAATCGTCTGGCGCATGCGCTGATCGCCGAAGGTGTCGGTCCGGAAGTGCGGGTCGGTGTGGCCCTGCCACGCAGCGAAAACATGATTGTCGCGCTGTTGGCGGTGCTCAAGGCTGGTGGCGCCTATGTGCCGCTGGACGCGACCTATCCGCGCGAGCGCTTGAGTTATCTGATGCACGATTCGGGCATCGCCTTGCTGCTCAGCGATTCGAGTCTGCGTCAGGTGCTGCCGACCCAGGCCAACCTGCATGTGCTGGAACTCGATCAACTGGACCTGCGCGCTCAGCCGCCGTCGGCACCGCAGGTGGCAGTGCAGCCGGGCAACCTGGCCTACGTGATCTACACCTCCGGCTCCACCGGTCAGCCGAAAGGTGTCGGCGTGGCGCACGGGCCGCTGGCGATGCACTGCCAGGCGATCGGTCAGCGTTACGAAATGAGCGCAGCCGATTGCGAGTTGCACTTCATGTCGTTCGCCTTCGACGGCGCGCATGAGCGCTGGCTGACCACCCTGACGCACGGCGCGCGTTTGCTGATTCGCGACGACAGCCTGTGGACGGCCGAACAGACCTACGACGCCCTGCATCAGCATGGCGTGACTGTGGCCGCGTTCCCGCCGGTGTACCTGCAACAACTGGCCGAGCATGCCGAACAGCACGGCAATCCGCCGCCGGTACGGATCTACTGCTTCGGCGGGGATGCGGTGCCGGTGGCGAGTTTCGAACTGGCCAAACGCGCACTGCAACCGCAGTACATCATCAACGGCTATGGCCCGACCGAAACGGTGGTCACGCCGCTGATCTGGAAGGCCGCGGTCGATGATCAGTGCGGCGCGGCCTATGCGCCGATCGGCAGCGTGGTCGGCGAGCGCAGCGGTTATGTGCTCGACAGCGACCTCAACCCGCTGCCGGCCGGCATTGCCGGTGAGTTGTACCTGGGTGGTGCGTTGGCGCGCGGTTATCTGGGGCGTGCCGGTGGCACCGCCGAACGTTTCGTTGCCAACCCGTTCAGTGCCGACGGCAGTCGCCTGTACCGCACCGGCGACCTGGTGCGCCAGCGTGCCGACGGCACCGTCGATTACCTCGGGCGGATCGACCATCAGGTGAAGATCCGTGGTTTCCGCATCGAGCTGGGTGAAATCGAAGCGCGCCTCAAGCAGCAGCCGGGCGTGCGTGACGCTGCCGTAGTGGCCCGCGAGGGCGTCAGCGGCAAGCAACTGCTCGGCTACGTACTGGCCGCTGCCGAGACGCCGGCCGAAGGATTGGGCGAACGTCTGCGCGAGCAACTCAAGGCCAGCCTGCCGGATTACATGGTGCCGGCACACCTGATGGTGCTTGAGCGCATGCCGCTGACGCCGAACGGAAAACTCGACCGCAAGGCCCTGCCGAATCCGGACGCCGAACAGCGTCTGGCCTACGTCGAGCCGCGCACCGAGCTGGAAAAAGCCCTGGCGAAGATCTGGCAGGAGGTGCTGAAAATCGAACGGGTCGGGCTCACCGACAACTTCTTCGAACTGGGTGGCGACTCGATCCTCAGCCTGCAAGTGGTGGCCCGCAGCCGCGTGCTCAAGGCTCAGGGCCTGAGCCTGAAACTGCGCGATCTGATGCAGAAACCGAGCATCGGCGAACTGGTAGCGAGTGTTCAGGGCACGGCGGAAAAAGCCTCCGGGTTGCTGGCGATGAACGCCGAGGTCAAGGGCGTGGCGCCGCTGTTCTGCCTCCACGCCGGCTTCGGCACGGTGTTCGACTACGAGCCGCTGGCTCGGCGCTTGAGTGGTCAACGCCAGCTGTTGGCGATTCAGTCGCGGATGCTGCTGGATCCGGCGTTCAACGACACCTCGCTGCAGGAAATGGCCAGTGATTACCTGGCGCAGATTCGCCAGAAACAGCCGCAGGGGCCGTATCACCTGCTGGGCTGGTCGCTGGGCGGTACGCTGGCGATGTTGATCGCCGCGCAACTGGAGCAGGCCGGGCAACAGGTCAAGTTTGTCGGGCTGGTCGACAGCTTCGTGCCGTCGGCGGCGGTCGATGCCGGGGCGGTCGATGACTGGCAAGCCGACCTGCGCGATTTCCTGCAGGTGACGCTGCCGGACGCCGCACCGGGCCTGTCCATCGACGGTGAAGAAACGCCGCACAACCTGCGTGCGCTGTTCCAGCGTGCCATGAGCGCCGAGCGCGGGGCGTCGACTTATGTGGCGCTGGGTGCCGAAGAACTGGCGCAGGTGTTCAGCGTTGCGCGCCGGCTCAAGCAGTTGTCGCTCAAGCTTGAGCGCTGTGCGCCGCTGACCGTCAACCCGACGTGCTGGTGGACCTTGGGTCGCGAAGCCGAGGCACTGGAGCTGGCGGCGCAACTCGACCAGCCGGGCATGGGCGGTGAATGGCTGGATTGCGGGCACTTCCAGATCCCGCGCGATGAAACTTTCCTGTCCGAGGCTGAAGAAATGCTCGGCCAGATCGTTGAATCAGTAGTCATGTCCTGAACCCTGCTGTGAAACCCAAGCAAAACCGATCGGGCGCTGATGGCGCCCGATCGCTTTGGAGATTTGAATGTCATTGAATCCTGATATCGCCGCATTTCTGCAATTGGTCGGCAACGGCCGGGCCAGTGGCAAACGCGTCGGCATGCACGAGTTGAGCCCGAGCGAGGCCCGTGAACAATTCGATCAGTCATCGTTGCTGATGGACGCCGGCGGTGAAGAACTGGCCGTAGTCGATGAGCTGCAATTGCCGGTGCGTGATGGTGCACTGTTGAACGCACGGATCTACAGTAACCATGCGTTGCAGGCGGGTGCCGGTCGTCCGGCTTTGTTGTATTTCCATGGCGGCGGCTATGTGGTCGGCAGCCTCGATTCGCATGATTCGCTGTGCCGCGCGCTGGCCTTGCTGGCGGATTGTGTGGTGCTGTCGGTGGCGTATCGACTGGCACCGGAACATCGCTTCCCGACGGCGGTCGACGATGCGCAGGATGCCTGGGACTGGCTGGTGGCGAGTGCGGCTGATCTGGGCATCGACACGGCGCGGCTGGCGATTGCCGGTGACAGCGTTGGTGGCAGCCTGGCCACGGTGCTGGCTGCGCAACTGACGGATGGCGCTGTGCAGCCGCGTTTGCAGGTGCTGATTTATCCGGTCACCGATGCCAGTCGCAGCACGCCTTCGATCGAGCGTTTCGCCGAAGGTTATCTGCTGGAGAAGGCTTCGCTGCAGTGGTTCTACGCGCACTATCAGCGTGATGCCAGCGATCGTCTTGATCCGCGTTTCTCGCCGTTGCTCGGCGAAGTTCCGGCCGATGTCGCGCCGGTGCTGATGGTGTTGGCCGAGTGTGATCCGTTGCACGATGAGGGGGTGGCGTATGCCCGGCATTTGCAGGCGGCGGGGGTTGTTGTGGATTTGCAGGTGTACTCGGGCATGACCCATGACTTTATGCGGATGGGGGCGATTGTTGATGAGGCTGAAGAGGCGCTGGGGTTGATTGCTGGGCGTTTGGTAGAGGTGTTTGCTTTGGCTTGATGGGGTGGGTGGGTGAGTGGGTGAATATCCGTTGCTGCGGTAACGGCCGCCTAGGGTTCCGCCCTTACGGCGGGTCACTTTTGGCAAACGCCCCAAAAGTAACCAAAAGGTCTATGCCCTGACGTTCGGCCCTCGCTTAGGCTCGGGTTCCTTCGCTCCGGGATTCATCCGGGGGGCAGCGCCTACGGTTTGCTTCGCTGCACCTCCTCTCGCTGTGTTTGGCTGCGCCAAACGGTCGCTGCGCTCCCACCCCCGGACAAATCCCTCCACTCAGCCTGCCGACGGGCCCTCAGATCAAAAGCGGTACTCGAGCTAACGCTCATTGTGTTGAGTGGGGCGGCTTCGCCGCATGCGGGGCACGCAATCTGAACTGTAGGAGCCAGCCCGCTGGCGATGGCGGCCTGCGAGCCGACCAGTCTCTAACTGACCACACCCCATCCCCCTGTGGGAGCGAGCTTGCTAGCGAAGGCGGCCTGACAGCCGACCAAACTCCAACTGAATGCACTCAATCCACCTGTGGGAGCGGGCTTGCTCGCGAAGGCGGCCTGACAGCCGACCAAACTCCAACTGTAAACACCCAATCCCATGCAGGAGCTGCCGAAGGCTGCGATCTTTTGATCTGCTTTGGCTTTGGCTTTGGCTTTGGCTTTGGCTCTTGATGTGGCTTTTGATCTTTTGCCCCTTCGGCAGGCCGAGCGTAGGTGTCCATCCGGGGGTTAGGCGCGCAGCGCCATGCGGCGGAGCCGCATACATCGAGAGGAGGTGCAGCGAAGCAAACCGGAGGCGATGCCCCCGGATGGACGCCGTAGCGAGGGAACACTGAGCCTCAGCGAAGTGCCGTACGCCGGGGCAAAGCCTTTTGGGTTACCTTTTCGGCGTCTGGAAAAGGTGACTCGCTGTAAGAGCGAAACCGCCAGCGGCAGCACCCGAAGCAACGGATATCCCCCCAAACCCCCAAAAGCCTGGTCGGCCCAAAGGCCGCCAAGTCCCCAAAAAAAAACGCCAGCAAATGCCGGCGTTTCAGTGCGCGCTAAACGTATTACCAGTTGTAGGTCACGTCAGCAGTCATGGTCCGGCCTTCGCCGTAGTAGCAATCGAGGGTACCGTTGCACGCGGCCACATATTTCTCGTCGGTGAGGTTTTGCAGGTTGGCTTGCAGCTTCACGCCTTTGACATGCAGCGGCGATTTCTCCAGGTCGTAAGAGACCATGGCGTCATACACGGTGTAGGACGGAATCTGGAACGAGTCCGACTCGTAATCCGAACCGTAGCTGCTGCGCACGTAACGGGCGCCCAGGCCCATGCCGAAACCGGCGAGGGCGGTAGAGATGTCGAAGTCGTAATTGACCCACGCGGAGGCGGTCAGCGGTGGACGCATGGCCAGAGTGCGACCTTCGCGACCGTCGTTGTCCTTCTCCCACTTGGTCTGGTTACGCGACACCGCCGCCAGTACGCGCAGGTTGCGGGTGACGTTGACCTTGCCTTCCAGCTCGATACCGCGCGAACGCACGGAGCCGCTCTGGGTGCTGAAGCCCGGGTTGTTGAGGTCGGTAGTGAGCATATTGTCCTGGTCGATCTGGTACGCCGACAGCTGGATGAAGCCGTCGATCGACTTCGGCTCGTACTTGACGCCGACTTCGTACTGCTTGCCGGTGGTCGGTTCGAAGGCGCCGCCGCTCATGTCGGTACCGGTTTGCGGCAGGAACGATTCGGCGTAGCTGACGTACGGCGTGATGCCGTTGTCGAACTCGTAGCCCAGGCCGGCACGCCCGGTGAACTTCTCGTCCTTCTGGTTGCTGTGGCCGCCGCTCAGCGGTTGCTTGTTGTCGGTTTCGGCGAAGTCATAACGACCGCCGAGGGTCAGGAACCACTGGTTCCAGCGGAGTTGATCCTGAGCGTACAGGCCGGTCTGGGTGATGGTGTTGTCCCATTTGTACGGCTGACGGAAATTGATCTGGCTGCCATACACCGGGTTGTACAGATCCAGACCTGGAGCGGTGCGGTCGTACAGGCCGAGGAATTTCGAATTGTAGTGGTAGTAGTCCACACCCAGCAGCACGGTGTGCTCGACGTCGGCGGTGTGGAACTTGGCCTGGGCGATGTTATCGATGCCGTAGACCTTGTTGTGCTGCGACCAGTCCACCGCATAACGGCTCTGGTAGCTGCCGTCGTTGAGGCCGGTAACCGGGTTGGTCGGGAACGCATAACCGTGCAGCGGCGCCACGTACTGGTCGTTGATGTCGGCGTAACGCGCGTTCTGCTTCAGGGTCCAGACGTCGTTGAGTTCGTGGGCGATCTCGTAACCGACGACGAACTGCTCGCGGTGGTACTTGTTCACGTCCGGCTCGCCGAGGAACAGGCTGCGGCTGATGCGCCCGGCCTGGCTGCGATGCACCGTGCCGTTGGCCGGCAGGCCTTGGGCTTCCGGTACATCGTGGTCTTTCTGGTACTGACCGAACACGGTGATGGTGGTCTGATCGTTAGGCAGCCAGGTCAGGCTTGGCGCCAGCAGCATGCGGTTCTGGCTGGCGTAGTCGATGGCCGAGCCGCTGTCGTTGACCACACCGGTCAGGCGATAGAGGAATTCGCCCTGATCGTCGATCGGGCCGCCGAGATCGAAGGCACCGTACTTGCGGTCATAGCTGCCGCCACCGAGCTTCACTTCGTGCAGCGGGGTCGCGGTCGGACGCTTGCTGACCATGTTGACGATACCGCCCGGCTGGTTCTGGCCGTACAGCACCGAGGCCGGACCCTTGAGCACTTCGACGCGCTCCAGGGTGTACGGGTCGATCTGCAGCGAACCGCCGGTGCTGCCGCCGCCGTAAGGCATGTGCAGGCCGTCGAGGTACAGCGGAGTAGGGGAGAAGCCACGGGACGTCGGTTCGTCGAAGATCTTCACCCGGTCCGAGAAACCGCCGCCGGTCATGCCGGGCGTGTATTGCAGGGCCTCGGTGACGGTCTTCGAGCCGCGCATCTTGATTTCGTCTTGAGTGACGACGTTGATGGTCTGCGGGATTTCCTTGAGCGACGAATCGGTCTTCGAACCGGTGGCGCTGCGCTTGGCGACGATCCCGTCGACCGGGCCCCAGGCCGATTCGGCGGTGGCGGAAATGCTGGTCGGGGCCAGATCGAGGCTGGCGCCGCCGCTGCTGCGCGAACGCAAGGCGACGTTGTTGCCTTCGACGCTGTAGGCGATGTTGGTGCCTTGCAGCAGTTGCGCGATGGCGGCGGTCGGTTCCAGGTTGCCACTGACCGCGCTGCTGCGCAGGCCGCTGACTTCATCCGGGCTGTAAAGCACTTGGAGATTGGTCTGGCGACCGAATTCCTGCAATGCGCTCCCCAGCGACTGTGCAGGAATATTGATCGCCACGGCGGCGGCCTGGGCCTGGCCGATCATCGGCACAGTCAGGGCCATGGCGCAGAACGCGGGCAAGGTGCAACGGAAGGAGCGGCGGATCAGCAGGGCCTTGGCGAGCGGGTGGAGTCCGTGCGGTGCGGGCATTGTTCTTCTACTCTTCAAAGTGTTGACTGAGAACTATTTCTATTAACTGTTAGTAAGACGTTGAGCCTTCCGAAAACCGGAAAGCTCAACGCAAATTTTTTACAAAATTTTCACAGTCAGGCGGGTTGCAGCTCAGTGACCACTTTGCCGGCGCTCATGCGCACCAGTTGGTCGGCGACATCGAAGTAACGATCGTCGTGGGAAATGACGATGATGGTCTTGCCCAGACGCTTCAGGTCCGGCAGCAGCTCGGTGTAGAAAATTCGCCGGAAGGTCGGGTCCTGATCGGCGGCCCACTCATCGAACACCAGCACCGGACGCTCTTCCAGCCAGGCGTTGATCAGGGCCAGACGCTTGCGCTGGCCGGTGGACAGGTCGGTGGTGGTGAATGAGCCGTCACGCACACTGACCTTGTGCGCAATTTCCAGGCGCTCCAGATATTGGTTGGCGTCCTCCGGGATATGCGTGTCGCCCTGGACCACGTCGTCGAACAGGTAATAGTCGGCGAAGATCGTGGTGAACAACTGGCGGTAATCGTCGCGGTTGCTGGCGTCGACGAGCTGCTGATTGAGGCGGATTTCGCCTTGCTGTGGCGCGTACAGGCCCAGCAGCAACTTGATCAGCGTGGTCTTGCCGCAGCCGTTTTCGCCGACGATGAAAATGATATCGCCTTGTTCGATTTTCAGGTTCACCGGCCCCAACCGGAATGGCTTGGCGCCTTCTACCGTCGGGAAACTGTACGAGACATCGGTCAGCTCCAGGCTGTGCACCGGGGTCTTTTGATGGCCCTGATCACTGAGCAGCAGGTGCGGCTCGGGCGAGGAGAATTGCTCGGACAGGTCGGCGATCCGGCGGAACGCGATTTGCGCACGACTGACGATCGGCAGGGTGCCAATGATGTGTTCCAGCGGCCCTTTCATGTACAGCAGCACCAGCACGAAGCCGCTCATCACCGCTTTGTCGGCGCTCGGCCACAGCGATTGCAGGCCCAGCGCCAAGCCGATCACCACGAAGAACAGCATCGAACCCAAGGTCTTGGCGACCACGAAAATGTTCACCGAACGCACCTGCGTGTCGCAGATTTTGTCGGCCGTGCCTTCGATGCCCGAGACGAACATGCGATGCCGGCGCGGGCGATGGATGCGCAGTTCCTTGGCGCCCTCGGCGACTGCGTGATAGTGCTTCTGCAACTCGTCTTCGTAGTCGCGGGCCTTGAGGAAACCCTGCATGCCACGCCCGCGCGCAATGTACTGAATGACCGTGCCGATCAGGATCGCCACGGCCATCATCAGGAACATCGGCCACGACAACATCGCCAGGTAGCCCATGCAACCGAGGGTCACAGTCAGGGAAATCGCCAGCGGCGCAAAAGCGAAAGCGAAGTCGCTGATGGTGTCGACGTCGTGGGTCAGCACCGGAATCAGCCGATGGCTGCGATAGCGCTCGATCTGCTCGATCGGCGCCGAGAGGACTTTCTCGCCCAGCTCTTTGCGCAATTTGGCGATGATGTGCTGGCCGACGAAATTGGTGCCGATGTCGGAAAAGATCGAGCTGGTCAGCGCCAGCAGGCACAGGCCGGCAAACACCGCGACCATCGTGCTGGTCAGTGCGCCCTCGGCGTGCAGCACGTTGTTGATGGTCGCCAGCAGCGCGGTGACGCTCAGGCCACCGACCATGCCGAGCAGGATCGACACGCTGACGATCAGTCGAAAGGGTTTGAGCAGGGCGAACAATTCATTGATCACCCCGCGTGTTGGTTTGCTCATGGAGGTTCCCTGCTTGAAGGAGCGGCGAACACCGGCACTGCTCGGGCGGTTCGCCTGGATGACGTAGAGGGCGGTGGGCGCGCCATGGAGGATCGCGCCCACCTGTAGAACGACTGGCAGGACGGCTAATTTAGCCGGGCGATGGCGTTACAGATCACGGGCGACCCGGAAGCCGATCCAGTCGCCACGGGTGTCGGTGTAGGTGGCGTTGCGGTTGCCCGAACGCGAGAACACCGGTGCCTCGCCCCAGTCGTTGCCACGGATGCGCCGCACGTCGCACTTGCCGCTTAACCAGGCACTGCCATCGCTTGGCGCGCCGACGTAGTTCTCGTTGTAGCAATCGGCGGTCCACTCATAAATATTGCCGTGCATGTCGTAGACGCCGAAGGCATTGGCCGGGAAGCTGCCGGCCGGCGCGGTGAAGTTGTAGCCATCGGCGGCGCCATAGGTGTTGGCGTGTTTGGCGATGCTGTATTCCTTGCCTTCATCGAACGGGAAGGGGAACGGCCCCGTGCTGCCGGCGCGGGCGGCGTATTCACGCAGCGACTCGCTGACCAGCCGGTATTGCTGGCCGGTCTTCTTCGACAGCCAGGCCACGTAAGCTTCGACCTCCGGGAAATCCATGCACACCGCCGGGTGCTTGTCGGTGTACTGCTTGCGCGGGTCGCTGCCCTGATAATCCGGGATCCCGGCCTTGCAGGCGCGACCGGGGCGAGTGTCGCCGTCGGGCATTTTGTAGCCGCTGTCCTTGAGGTAGGCGTCCCACTCGCCGCGCAGAATCTGGAAACGGCTGATCGCCAGCGGTTTGGCAAACGTCACCGGGTGCAGCGGCCCTTCATCCGGCTCGCGGCCGACCTCATCCTCCGGGGTGCCCATGGTGAACGTGCCGGTGGGCAGCACGACCATTTCCGGGCAGTCCTTGCAGTCCTTGAACACCTTGCCCGGCGCAGGCGGAGTGGCGGCCTGCGCGGCGCCCGGCAGCAGGCCGGCGGCGAGGGCGGTGAGCATCAGCGCCGGCAGCGCCTTCAAGGAAAATCGACGCAGTTCACTGTTCATTGCGAGTCTCGCTAAAAGGAAAAAGGGAGCGTCCGGGTCAAAGGGCCTGGTCGAGCACGGCCAGCAAGCGGTCGATTTGCTCTTCGTCGTTGAGCAGCCCCGGTGCGGTGCGGATCACCGGGCCGACGTCACGGTGCACGGCATCGGCCACCACGCGGTTGGCCATCAGGTGCGCGGCGATCTTGTCGCTGTCCTTGCCCTTGACCCGGAAGAAGGTGAAACCGGCGGACAGCTCAGGGCTCAGTGGCGTCACCAGTTCGATCTGCGGCCGTTGCTGCAGGCGTTGTTTCAGGTAGCTGTTGAGCGCGTGAATGCGCGCCTCGACCTCGGCCTTGCCCAGCTCAAGATGCAATTTGAACGCTTCGTCCAGCGCCCAGCGGTGTTCGAACGAGTGATAGCCGCCGGGCGTCATGGTGGTGGAAAACGCCATGGCTTCGGAGAACGTCGGAATGATCGGGGTGACGTACCTGACCTCGGCGAAGCGGCTGCAGACGATGCCGGTGCCACGTGGTCCGAACATCCACTTGTGGGTGCCGGCGATGAAGAAGTCGCAGTTCATCTGCGCGAAGTTCAGGTTGTCCACGCCGAAGCCATGTACCCCATCGACCACGTAAACGATGCGGTCGGCGTCGCTGCGACCACGGTTGTGCCGGTCGACGATGGCGCCGATTTCACCGATGGGCAGTTTCATGCCGCTGCCCGAATGCACCCAGCACATGCCCAGCACCCGGGTTTCGGGGCAGATGGCGCCGTCGATCGCGGCAAGGATTTCTGCTTTGCTGGCGCTGTACGAATCCTTGAACAGACGAATTTTGCGCACCCGGGTGCCGTCGCGTTCGCTACGCAGGGCGAGGATAGTGTGGGTCGCGTAGTGCTCGTGCTCGGTGGTGAGGATTTCCTGATCGGGGCGCACGTGCACGCCGCCGTAGATCGTCGCCAGACCTTCGGTGGTGCTGCCGGTCAGGGCGATCTGTTTGGCGTCGGCTTGCAGGTAGCGTCCGGCCCAGACCCGCACGTTCTCCTCGCGCTGTTCGATCACGCCGAGGTCCCAATCCATGGCCAGGCCGGGATTGTTGTCGAGGGCAGCGCGGTGCCGCTCAATCGCCTCGCGCACCGGTTTCGGGTGCGAGGTAATCAGGAAATTGGAGAAGTGCAGATACGCCGGATCCTGATCGAACAGCTGCTGCAACCGCGCCCACTTGTTGCCGGTCGCGGGCGCGGCGTTCGCGGCACCGGCGACATTCGGCAGGCTCGCGCCCAGTGGCAGAGCCGCCGCGAGAATCCCCGCCTGCTTCAAGAACTCACGACGATTGCTCATGGCTGGGCAGTTCCGGGCGCGGCGGCCAGTGCCGGTTTCGCGGCTTTCTCGACCTGATCCCAGACCCGCAGGAAGTTGCCGCCCCAGAGCTTGGCGATGTCCGCTTCGGAGTAACCGCGTGAGATCAGCTCGGCGGTGACGTTGCGAATTTCGCCGACGTTCTCGAAGCCTTTGACGCCGCCACCTTCGTTGAAGTCGGAGCTGATGCCGACATGGTCGATGCCGATCTTGCGCACCGCGTAATCGATGGCATCGCCCAGATCCTTGAGGCTGGCTTTCGGCTCTTCTTCGAGGATGCCGTACAGGCGGCTGGCGTACTGGCCAAACTTCTGCTCGGACCACGCGGCAATGATCGGGTCGCCCGGCATCAACGCCATCGCCAGGTTCGGCAGCGGCGGCAGGTCGAAGTCCTTGCGCATCTCGTTGAGCTTGTCCTGGGTTTGTTGGGTGAGCGGACGCAGGTACTGCGAGAACGCGACGATCTGCACCACGCCGCCGCTGTTTTTGATCAGCTGCATTTCCTTGTCGCTGAGGTTGCGCGGAATGTCGACCATCGCACGTGGCGCCGAATGCGAGGCTACCAGCGGCGTGCGGCTGAGCTGCGCGACTTGTTCGAGGGCTTTGGTCGACATTTGCGAGACGTCGATGATCACGCCCAGATCGTTGAGGCGCTTGACCGCCTGCTTGCCCAGATCCGAGAGGCCGTCGAGGGCGTCCGGCGAATCATTGAGGAATGGCAGCGGCCGCGACGAATCCGCCCAGTCGTTGTTGCCGATGTAGCTGAAGCCGAACATGCGCATGCCGCGCGCGGTCCACAGGTTCAGCAGGTTGAGGTCGTGGCCCAGCGGATAGGCGTTGAGCATGCTGATGAAAATCGCGAATTTGCCTTCGCCGTGCAGGCGCCGGAAGTCGTCGGGGGTGTAGGCGATGGCCACCTGATTGGGGTAGTCGCGAACCATCCCGGAGATGATCTTGAAGCGGATTTCCTGCTGATTGCGCGCCTCGTCGACGAAGCCAGGGGTCGGCTTGTGCGGGGCGTTGGGGCCGTTCCACATTTCCGGCCAGCCGAAGATGGTCAGCGCGGCGCCGGACAGGCGCCCGCGGTTGGCCTTGGCGAGGTCGAACTGGCCGTCGCCGTCCTTGTCGGCTTCGTGGCCGTCGGTGCCGAAATTTTGCGTCAGGCTGACATGGCTGTCGAAAGAGAGCATGCGTTCGTGCAGCTCATCGGCCTGCTTCATGACTTTGGCCGGGTAGCCGAGGTCGTCCTTGAACCAGTGATGCCACACGGCAAAGCCTGCGCCGGCGCTGATCGCCAGGGCCAACGGCAGGCCGATGAATAGAGCCTTTTTCGAACGTGGTTTTGTCATTGCCATCTCAGTCAGGTTCGCCATCGAGGTGCAGGCGCGGGGGCCTTCGCTATCTGGGAAGAACGAGTGGTTGGCGGCAAAATTTAAGCCTGACACTGTGGCGAGGGGATTTATCCCCGATCGAGGGCGAAGCGCTCGCAAGGCCTGCGAGCGCCGTCCCTTCTGGTGTCGCCGCCAGCGTCGGATGGGAGTTGCTTCGCAACTCATCGGGGATGAATCCCCTCGCCACGGGTCATCATCGCCGGGCACGTTAAATTTGCCGGGGCAACAAACGTTCTAGCTTGGATAAAGCCTGCTTCATGGCTGACACAGGTAGGGCAATGAAGATTTCTCGACGATGGTTCATGGCGGGCCTGGCGCTGACCGGCGCTGCCGTGCCTGCGGCGTATTTCGGGCATCGTGAATGGACGAAGCCGGACCCGACGATCACCCCGGGCGAAGCGTCTTTCGACGTCGCCGACATGGCCGGGCAGCGCCTGGCGAATGCGTTGCGCGGGGTGTGGGATATCCGTTTCGAAGGTGCCGATGCCGGCCTCGAAGGCTTGCCGCTCAAGGGGCTGCAAGTGTTTCTCGACATCGGCCAGAAGGGGCGCGGCGTGTGCGGTTTTCTCGACACGCCTGAGCGCCTGCGTTCAGCTGAAACCCCGCGTTACCGAATTCTGGGCGACCTCGCGAAAGCCGATGCGGCGAAACTGAGCTGGCGCCTGATCGGTGCCGACGGTCAGATCAGCTATGAGCTGGAGATGATCCTCGATGAGGTCTGGGCCGACTTCGGCAATGCTGGCAGTGCCACCCTCAGCGGCAAGGCTATGCGCCTGGATCGAGCGCTGGCCTTGCCGGCGCAGGACAACCGCTTCGTCGCCGTCAAACGGCTGTTTCCCGAAGCGCGCGAGCGCACGCCGCTCAACCCGACGTTGCTGGCGTGGTTGATCTCTCCCGAGCATCGCCTGTTTCACCAGTTGTGGCATGCGACCCGGGACAAGTGGCACAAACTGCCCGAGGACAAGCGCGAGGCCTTGCGCGGCATTGGCTGGCAGCCCGGCCCGCGTGACAAGGAGCGCGATGCCCGTGGCCCGCGCAAGGATCGCAATGGCTCGGGCGTGGACTTTTTCTTCATGCACCGGCACATGCTCGGGACGGCGCGCTCGATGCAGGATCTGCCATCCTGGGCGTTTTTCCCGCTGCCGCAGCCGGAGCTGATCCGCGACCGTGTTGGCTTCGCCCGCTATTTCGACAACCACGACGGTACGGCCTTGCCGCCGACCTGGACGGCGGCGGGTGATGACGAATTCAGTCAGTGGGTCAGCGACATCAAGACTGCCGAGACCTACGAAAGCAACTTCCAGGTCTGGGAGTCGCAGTACCGCGATCCGGCGTATCTGGCCCGGCTCACCCTCGGCCAGTTCGGCTCCGAAGTCGAGTTGGGCCTGCATGACTGGCTGCACATGCGCTGGGCCTCCGTGCCACGCGATCCGTCCAACGGTCAGCCGGTGCCGTTTGCCCGCGATCCGGCGGACTTCGCGGCCCGCTGGTACAACGCCGAAAATGATTTCCTCGGCGATCCGTTTTCTTCCCACGTCAACCCGACGTTCTGGCATTTCCATGGCTGGATCGATGATCGCATCGAGGACTGGTTCCGCGCCCACGAGCGCTTCCATCCGGGTGAAGTCACGCGGCTGCAGGTCAATGGCGTGCCATGGTTTGCCCCGGGGCGCTGGGTCGAGGTCGACGACCCATGGCTCGGGCCGATCACCCATGGCTGCAGCACCACGCCGGGGTTGCAGATGGGCAAGTCGGTGGAGATGGATCCGGAAACCATGAAACTGGCGCTGCGCATCACCTTCATCACCGACGAGGAAAAACTCGCCGGCCTGTTCCGCCGCGTGCCGCAACGGCCATGGTATGCGCGCAATCTGAAGCCTAAAACCAGCCCGACTTGAGGGCTGCGTCATCGTTCTTCGCGAGCAAGCCCGCTCCCACAGGTTCAGGTGTCAGCCCACAATGTCCGGACTGACCCCGGACACCCTGTAGGAGTGAGCCTGCTCGCGATAGCGCCCGACCAGTCGACATTCAATTGCCTGAGCCACCGCCATCGCGAGCTGGCTGACTCCTGCATGAGAACGCATTCCTGCTGATGGAACACGATCAAATGTGGGAGCGAGCTTGCTCGCGAAGGCGATCTGTCAGTCGCCGCAATTACAAGGTCTGCCACCCGCCACCAAGCGCCTTGTACAGCGCAATGCTCGCCTGCATCCGCGCCAGGCGCAGTTGCACGTTCTGATCCTGCGCTGCGTACAAGGTGCGCTGGGTTTCGAGGACAGTCAGCAAGTCTTCGGCGCCGGCCTGGTAACGGCTCTGTGCGATGTCGAACGCGGTCTGTGCCTGATTCAGTTCTTCGTTCTGCCACAACCGCTGCTCATCCAGGCGGCGAATGCTATTGAGCGCTTTTTCCACATCGGCGAAACCGTTGACGATCGCTCCACGGTAAGTTTCCAGCAGCTCTTGCTGGCGCGCCGTGGCCTTGTCGCGTTCAGCGCCGAGGCGACCGTTATTGAAAATCGGTGCGACCAGTCCGGCGGTCAGGTTGTAGAAAGGGCTGCGAATCAAATCGTCGAACTGATTGGCGCCCGAGCCGAGTTGGGCGGTCAGGGTCAGTGCCGGCAACATGGCCGCGCGAGCGACTTTGACGTCAGCTTCGGCGGCGGCCAGTTGGGCTTCGGCGCGTGCGATGTCCGGACGATGCGTGAGCAACTCGCTGGGCACGCCGGCGGCGATGTCTGGCCATTGCAGGTGCTCGAAGGACTCTGTCGCCGACAGTTGCTGCACCGGTCGGCCGAGGAGGGCGGCGAGGCTGATCAGCGCGTCCTGGGCTTGCTGTTGCACGCGCGGCAATTGCCATTGCTGGGCGGCGACCAGGCTCTTCTGTTGCGCCAGTTCCAACGCAGTGGCTGAGCCTGAATCAAACCGCGTCTGCACCAGTTTCAGCACGCTTTGCGCGTTGGCCAGATTGAGTTCGGCGATGCGGCTCTGCTCGCGTAGCGACAAGGTTTGCGCATACGTGCTGGCAACGCCGCTGAGCAATGTCAGTTCGACCGTCGCCCGGTCGAATTCGCTGGCCTGCAGAGCGAACTGCGCACTGTCGCGCGAGGCGCGTTTGCCGCCCCAGAAATCGATTTCGTAGGTGGCGCTCAGGTTGGTATCGAAATAGTCCACCGCCTTGTTGCTGCTGTTGGCATCGAGTTGGCTGTAGCCATTGCCACGCAGCAGTTTCTGCCGATTGGCATTCAGGCCGGCCTTGACCTCCGGCAACTGTGAGCCGCCAGCGATGACGGTGCCCGCCTGCGCCTGATGCACTCGAGCAACGGCGGCTGCGAGGTCGAAACTGCCGACGCGAGCCTGTTCGATCAGGCGATCCAGTTCCGGGCTGCCAAATTGCGTCCACCACTGCGGGTTGTTGCGGGCAACGCTGGCGCCATGGGGCGACTGCCAGGCAGTTGGCGTTTGCACGCCACTGTCCGGGCGTTGAACGGGACTGCCGCAGGCACTGAGGATCAGGCACACGGTCAACAGGCTGAGGCGCGGTTTCATAGATCGATCATTCACTGGTAAGGGCCGTGACCGGGTCGAGCCGGGCAGCTTTGCGGGCAGGCATGAAGCCGAAGACAACACCGGTGACCAAGGCGCAGCCGAACGCGCCGAGTACCGCCATCAAGGAAAAGGCCACGGCCACTTCGCTGAGAATCAGCACGCCGCCGACAATCAAGGCCAGGGCGATCCCGGCAATGCCGCCGACCACCGAGAGCATCACCGCTTCGGTGAGGAACTGCCGGAGGATGTCGCGCTGGCGGGCGCCGGTGGCCATGCGAATGCCGATCTCGCGAGTCCGCTCGCGCACGGTCATGAGCATGATGTTCATCACGCCGATACCGCCAACCAGCAGCGAGATCGCGGCAATCGAGCCGAGCATCAACGACAGGGTGTTCTGAGTGCGGGCCTCGGCCTGAATCATCGCGGCGTTGTTGGTCAGTTCGAAATCCTTCTTGCCGTTGTGCAGGCGCAGCATCAGTTGCTCGATGGCCTGCTCGGTGTCCTTGACCTTGCGCGCGTCGGCGGCGGCGATGGCCACGTATTCCGGATTGCGCGTGCCGAACAGCCGGACGCTGGCCGCCGAATAAGGGATGGCGATGCGATTGTCGCTGTCGGAGTCGCCGGAGCTGGCGCCTTTTTCTGCGAGCACGCCGACCACCTGGAACGGCACATTCTCGATCAGGATGAATTGGCCGATCGGGTTCGGCACATCCTTGAGCAGTTTGCTGCGGACTTTGTGGCCGATCACCGCGACGGCTGCAGCATTCTGCTCATCGGCCTCGGTGAAGTAACTGCCTTGCACCACCGGCCAGTTGAAGATCGCCGGGAAGTTGGTGTCGTTGCCACCGACGTAACTCAGGTGGTCGGCATTACCGTAACGTACGCCGGCCTCGGCGCCGTTGACCGGCATGATCCGCTGCACTTGCGGCAGGCTGGCCAGCGCGTGCACATCGTCGAGGGTGATGATCCCCGGCGGCGTGCGCGGGTTGGGCGCCGAGCCGCTGAGGTAAATAATGTTTGAACCGAAGGCGCCCATCTGCGCCATCACCTGGCGTTTGCTGCCTTCACCGACCGCCAGCATCACCACCACCGATGCCACGCCGATGATGATCCCGAGCAGGGTCAGCGCGGTGCGAAAACGGTTGATCCACATCACCCGCCACGCTGCGTGCAGGGCATCGACCAGTTCGCCTTTCCAGGCGCCGGTGGCTTCGGCGCCGTCGGCCAGACGCTGGCGCAGATCCACCGCTTGCAGCGCGCCGGGGTTGGCGCTGGTCTGGGCGTGGGGATTGTCGCGGGCGCTGTCGCTGATGATCAGGCCGTCGCGGATTTCGATGATGCGTTTGGCCCGGGCCGCGACTTCGCGGTCGTGGGTGATGAGGATCACCACGTGGCCCTGGCTCGCCAGCTCATCGAGCAGCGTCATCACTTCTTTGCCGCTGTGGCTGTCGAGGGCGCCGGTGGGTTCGTCGGCGAGGATGATGTGGCCGCCGTTCATCAACGCCCGGGCAATCGACACCCGTTGCTGCTGACCGCCGGACAATTGATGCGGGCGATTGCCGGTGCGCGAGGCCAGACCGAGGCGGTCGAGCAGGGCGGCGGCGCGGGCGTGACGCTCGGCGGCCGGGGTGCCGGCATAGATCGCCGGCATCTCGACGTTTTCCTGGGCCGAGCCGGACGGAATCAGGTGATAACCCTGGAACACAAATCCAAAGGCTTCGCGGCGCAACCAGGCCAGCTCGTCGCTGTCGAGGCCGGCGACGTTTTCCCCGGCAAAGCGATACTCGCCGGAGGTCGGCCGGTCAAGGCAGCCGAGGATGTTCATCAGGGTCGATTTGCCGGAGCCGGAAGCGCCGACAATCGCCACGAATTCACCGGCGTGGATCGACAGGTCGATGCCGCGCAGCACGTGAACTTGCGGAGCGTCACCGCCGCCGTAGGATTTGCGAATGTCCTGCAGATCGATCAGAGGCGTTTGCATTCAGCCTCCGCTGCCGTCGACCGGGCCGATCAACAGGTGATCGCCTTCGTTGAGGCCGTCGACAATCTGCACCTTGAGCCGGTCGCTGATGCCGGTGCGTACCTCGCGCTGCTGAATCTCGCCGTTGGCCGCGACCACCTGAGCGGTTTGCAGGTTGGCCGTGGTGCTGCCCTGCAACGCGGCGACCGGCGCGGTGAGCACGCCTCTGGCCTGATTGGCGACGAAAAACACCTGGGTGGTCATCTCGGCCATCAAGGCGTTGTCGGCGTTATCGACGTCGAGCAAAACCGTGTACAGCACAACGCGGGCGCTGCCGCTTTTACTGCTGCTGGCTGGGCTGCCGCCGCCCTGGCTGGTCTGGTCCAGCGGCTTGGGCGGCACCGGCAGAATCTGCCGCACGGTGCTGCTCCAGCGCCGCTGGCCGCCGCTGAGGGTGGTGAAGTAGGCGGTCATGCCCGGTTTGACGTGACCGATGTCAGCCTCGGAAACCTCGGCCCACACGGTCATCGGTGACAGCTTGGCGATGCGCAGGATCAGCGGCGTCTGCTGTTGCGCGTTGAGGGTCTGGCCTTCGCGGGCGTCGAGGGCAACCACGGTGCCGGCCATCGGCGCGTAGATCCGCGTGTAGCCGAGTTCAGCCTGATCGCTGCGCAGGCTCGCTTCAGCCTGGCGGATCTGCGCCTGGAACATGTCGACGCGGGCCTGAGTGGCTTTCAGTTCGGCGCGGGCGGTCTGCACGTCTTCTTCACGGGTGGCGCCACCGGCCACGAGATGCTGCTGCCGCTGATACTTCTGCCGCGCCAGTTCATGCTGGGCGCGCTGCTCCTGCAATTGCGCCTTGAGGTTTTCGATGGAGAAGCGCCCGGCGTCGAGTTTGGCCTTTTGCGTGGACGGATCGATTTCCACCAGCAGTTGACCTTCCTTGACTACGTCACCGACTTCGACGTGGATTTTCTGGATCTGCCCGGAGGCCTGCGCACCGACATCGACATATCGGCGCGGTTGCAGAGTGCCCAGTGCGGTGACGCTGCTTTCGATGTCGCCACGACTGACTTGCACGGTGGCAAAACGGTCGCGTCCCGGAGGCATGATTTGCCACGCGGCGTAGGCAACAACAGGAATCAGACAAAGGACTGCGAGCAGGGCGCGTCGAGCGGGGCGGGGACGTTTCATGCAGGGTTCCGGCCAGTGGAATTCGGCCCGTCGTCCGGCTGCACGCCACAGCGCGCAGCCGTTGAACGCTGTCGCAGGGCGCGACAGACACGGGGAGCTGTCCTGTAAACGATGAATACGCGGGGGAATTTAAGCGAAGACACAGGATGTTACAGGTATGGAACGGCACTATTTAGCGGGCAACGACAAACGCCACTTTAAATCTATATGAGAATTACTATAAATTACGCACCTCAGTTGCCACTATCTTGCTACCCGTGTTCGCGGGCCGTCGATCAGTGTGCTCAAGGATCGAATCCGCATCGAAGCGGCCGGGAGTCATGTTGGAAAACTACTATCGCGAGCTGGTGTGTTTCCTGAACGCCAAGCTCGGCAACCGTCAGGTCGCCGAAGATGTGGTGCATGACGCTTATGTGCGGGTTCTGGAACGCTCCAGCGACACGCCCATCGAGCAGCCCCGGGCCTTTCTTTATCGCACTGCGTTGAATCTGGTGATCGACGATCATCGGCGCAACGCCTTGCGCCAGGTCGAGCCACTGGAAGTGCTCGACAGCGAAGAGCGCTATTTCACCCCGTCGCCCCATGGCACTCTCGATCACGGCCAGCGTCTGGAGATGCTCCAGCGTGCACTGGCGGAATTGTCGCCGCTGTGCCGCGACAGTTTTCTGCTGCGCAAGATCGAAGGCCTGTCGCACCCGCAGATTGCCGAACAGCTGGGAATTTCCAAGGCACTGGTGGAAAAACACATCGTCAATGCGATGAAGCATTGCCGTCTGCGCATCAAGCAATGGGATGCCCATTGAGCCGCCATCGCTAAATTTTATTTCACTGTCCTCGTTCCTACTCAACAGACGACCTGCTGTCCTGCTCAAGGCCAGTCGGGTCACTTAGGCTCTCCTTTCCCCTTGTTGAGGGGTTCATCCAGAGGACACTGGAAATGACTCAGGCAATTGCATCGCCCATCGTTCACGACCTGATCGGCGTCGGTTTCGGCCCTTCGAACCTGGCGCTGGCCATCGCTCTGCAAGAGCGCGGCCCGACCCACGGCGAGCTGGATGTGCTGTTCCTCGACAAGCAGGCCAACTACAGCTGGCACGGCAACACCCTGTCGACCCAAAGCGAATTGCAGATTTCCTTCCTCAAGGATCTGGTGACCCTGCGCAACCCGACCAGCCCGTACTCGTTCGTCAATTACCTGAAGGCTCACGGCCGTCTGGTGGACTTCATCAACCTCGGCACCTTCTACCCGTGCCGCATGGAGTACAACGACTACCTGCGTTGGGTTGCCGGGCAGTTCACCGAGCAGAGCCGCTATGGCGAAGAAGTGCTGACCATCGAACCGGTGCTGCACAACCATCAGGTTGAAGCGCTGCGCGTGATCTCCCGCGACAGCGAAGGCCAGCAGTTGGTGCGCACTGCGCGTTCGGTGGTGGTCAGCGCCGGTGGCACACCGCGTATCCCGGAGGCGTTCAAGGCGCTGAAGGGTGACAGCCGCGTGTTCCACCACTCGCAGTATCTGTCGCAGATGGCCAAACAGCCGTGTGTGAACAACCAACCGATGAGCATCGCGATCATCGGCGGTGGGCAGAGCGCGGCGGAAGCCTTTATCGATCTGAACGATTCGTTCCCGTCGGTGCAGGTCGACATGATCCTGCGCGGCTCGGCATTGAAGCCGGCGGACGACAGCCCGTTCGTCAACGAAGTGTTCTCGCCGGAGTTCACCGATCTGGTGTTCCAGCAAAACAGCGCCGAGCGTGAGCGTCTGGTCAACGAGTACCACAACACCAACTACTCAGTGGTCGACATCGACCTGATCGAACGCATCTACGGCATCTTCTATCGCCAGAAAGTCTCGGGCATTGCCCGTCATGCGTTCCGTACCCTGACCACCGTCGAGAGCGCCACCGCCACCGAACGCGGCATCGAACTGGCGGTGCGCAACAACGCCACCGGCGAAGTCACCGTGCGTATCTATGACGCCGTGGTCCTGGCCACCGGTTACGAGCGGCAGATGCACCGCAAACTGTTGGCACCGCTGGAAGAATACCTCGGTGATTTCGAGGTCGATCGCAACTACAAACTGATCACCGACGAACGCTGCAAGGCCGGTCTGTACATGCAGGGCTTCTGCCAGGCCAGCCATGGCCTGAGTGATACATTGCTGTCGGTGTTGCCGGTGCGTGCCGACGAGATTGCCGGTTCGCTGTATGAGCATGGCAAGAACCGTGGGCATCGTTCGGTAGCGGATCTGTTGTTGGCGACTGCCAGCTGATTTTGTAGCGCCTGATACACCGCTTTCGCGAGCAAGCCCGCTCCCACAGGAGATCTTCATTGAACACAGATTTTGTGGTCAGCAGAGATCCAATGTGGGAGCGGGCTTGCTCGCGAAGGGGCCTCCAAGACCACCGCAAAAACCCATTCCTGAACCCTTCCTGAATATCCCCGATATTCTCCGACACAGCACCTTTCACGGGTTTACTCATCCATCATCGAGGCGTAAGCTTCGCGCGTTTTCATCAATAGCGGAGACCCACAGTGGGTACTTGTTCGAGTGACAGTTGTCGGCCGGTCTCGGTAACCGGTAGATTCTCGGCAAGATAACGCGCAGCCTTTCTCTGCCGTTGTCTCGCCGTAAAGCGAGCAGCGGCATCCCGATCATGGTCAGTTGAGACCATGTCCCGACGTCCTTCTCATCGACACTGAAAGTGTGTGATTTCGACCGTGTGGTCGCGATCGCAAACCTATCGACACGCCTGTCCTTTGTGATCGGCGCGCCAAGCCTTGCCGTGCCGGATTTTCCGGCGTACGAGGCGCGGTCGTACCTGCTCGACGGTTTCCCGGCTGACCATAGGGGCAACAGCCATGAAACTTACGCTCAAGGAATTTTTCGCAGGCTTCCTGCGCACACGCCACATCGCCCGGCACTTCCGCCGTCTGGCACTGCTGGAATCGATCACCGACACCACGGTCAGCCGTGAAGTCCCGCCCACCCTGGCCAACACCCTGGTCGATGCGGCCCATCGCGACAGCGGTGAACTGCTGTCGTCGCTGGGCACTCACACCGACGGTTTGACTGACTTTGAAGTCGACGCCCTGCGTGCGCAGTACGGCCTCAACGAAGTCGAGCACGAGCAGCCGCTGCCATGGTGGATCCACCTGTGGCACTGCTACAAAAACCCGTTCAACCTGCTGCTGACTCTGTTGGCGGTGATCTCGTGGCTGACCGAAGACCTGAAAGCCGCCACGGTGATTTTCTCCATGGTGGTGCTGTCGACGCTGCTGCGCTTCTGGCAGGAAAGCAAATCCAACCAGGCCGCCGATGCGCTCAAGGCGATGGTCAGCAACACCGCTACGGTGATGCGCCGGGATGAGCCGCGCATCGAACTGCCGATCAAGCAACTGGTGCCGGGCGACCTGATCGTGCTGTCCGCCGGCGACATGATTCCTGCCGACTGCCGGGTGCTCAGCGCCAAGGATCTGTTCGTCAGCCAGGCGGCGATGACCGGTGAATCGATGCCGGTGGAAAAATTCGCCCGTCAGGCCGACCGCGACACGCGCAATCCGCTGGAGCTGGAGAACATCCTGTTCATGGGCACCAACGTGGTGTCCGGTACGGCGGTGGCGGTGATTCTGACCACCGGCAACAGCACCTATTTCGGCGCGCTGGCGCAGCGGGTCGGCGCGACTGACCGCGCGGTGACCTCGTTCCAGCTGGGCGTGAACAAAGTCAGCTGGCTGCTGATCCGCTTCATGTTCGTCATGGCGCCGCTGGTGCTGTTCATCAACGGTTTCACCAAGGGCGACTGGACCGAAGCGCTGCTGTTTGCGCTGTCGATTGCCGTGGGCCTGACCCCGGAAATGCTGCCGATGATCGTCACCTCGACCCTGGCCAAAGGTGCGGTGTTCCTGTCGCGCAAAAAGGTCATCGTCAAGCGTCTGGACGCGATCCAGAACTTCGGCGCGATGGACGTGCTGTGCACCGACAAGACCGGCACCCTGACCCAGGACAAGATCTTCCTCGCGCGCAATGTCGACGTCTGGGGTGAAGACTCCGATGACGTGCTGGAAATGGCCTACCTCAACAGCTACTACCAGACCGGGCTGAAAAACCTGCTCGACGTGGCGGTGCTGGAACATGTGGAAATTCACCGTGAACTGAAAGTCGGCACGGCATTTCGCAAGGTCGATGAGATTCCGTTCGACTTCAATCGCCGGCGCATGTCGGTGGTGGTCGAAGGGCGTGGCCAGCCACATCAACTGATCTGCAAAGGTGCGGTGGAAGAAGTGCTGGCGGTGTGCACCCGTGTGCAGCACGGTGACGTCGAGGAAGCCTTGAGCGATGAATTGCTGACCCGGATTCGTCAGGTCACCGCAGCATTCAACGCTGAAGGCTTGCGCGTGGTGGCAGTGGCTGCCCGCTCGATGCCGGAAGGTCGCGACACTTACAGCCTGGCCGATGAGCAGGAACTGACACTGATCGGTTATGTGGCCTTCCTCGATCCACCGAAGGAAAGCACCGCGCCGGCACTCAAGGCTTTGGCCGAGCACGGTGTGGCGGTCAAAGTGCTGACCGGTGACAACGAACTGGTGACCGCGAAGATTTGCCGCGAAGTCGGTCTGGCCCAACAGGGCTTGCTGATGGGCAACGATGTCGAGCGCATGAGCGACGCCGAGCTGGCCGTGGCGGTAGAAAAAACCAACGTGTTCGCCAAGCTGACGCCGTCGCACAAGGAGCGCATCGTGCGCATCCTCAAGGGCAACGGGCATGTGGTCGGCTTCATGGGCGACGGCATCAACGATGCGCCGGCGCTGCGTACCGCCGACATCGGGATCTCGGTGGACAGTGCGGTGGACATCGCCAAGGAAGCCGCCGACATCATCCTCCTGGAAAAGAGCCTGATGGTGCTGGAGGAGGGCGTGCTCGAAGGGCGGCGGACCTTCGCCAACATGCTCAAGTACATCAAGATGACCGCCAGCTCCAACTTCGGCAACGTGTTCTCGGTGCTGGTGGCCAGTGCGTTCATTCCGTTCCTGCCGATGCTGCCGATGCACCTGCTGGTACAGAACCTGCTCTACGACATTTCACAGATCGCGATTCCGTTCGACAACGTCGACAAGGAGATGCTGAAGAAGCCGCAGCGCTGGCAGCCGGCTGATGTCGGGCGCTTCATGCTGTTCTTCGGGCCGATCAGTTCGATCTTTGACATCCTGACGTTCGCCTTGATGTGGTATGTGTTCGATGCCAACACCCCGGACCACCAGACGCTGTTCCAGTCCGGCTGGTTCGTGGTGGGGCTGCTGACCCAGACGCTGATCGTGCACATGATCCGCACGCCGAAGATTCCGTTCCTGCAAAGCCGTGCAGCCATGCCGTTGCTGGTGATGACCGGGATCATCATGGCGGTCGGGATCTTCCTGCCGATGGGGCCGCTGGCCAACTACTTCAAATTGCAGGCACTGCCGTCGATGTACTTCGTGTTCCTGCCGATGATCCTGCTGGCGTACATGGCGCTGACCCAGGCGGTGAAAGGCTTCTACATCCGCCGGTTCGGCTGGCAGTAACAACAGGACAACGCTGTTCCCTCTGTAGGAGTGAGCCTGCTCGCGATAGCAATCTGTCAGTCAAAATTTCAACGACTGACACACCGCTATCGCGAGCAGGCTCACTCCTACAGGGGATTCGGATGTTTTCAAGGACAAGACTATGCAAGCCATCAACAACCTCAACCTGACTTCTTTGCTCGACACGCTGGTCAGCCTCAGCGCAGCGTTCATCCTCGGCGGCCTGATCGGGTTCGAGCGCCAGTACCGGCAACGCACCGCCGGCCTGCGCACCAACGTGCTGGTGGCGGTCGGTGCGGCGATTTTCGTCGACATGGCCAACCGTCTCGGCGGTGCTGAAGGCGCGGTGCGGGTGGTCGCCTACGTGGTCTCCGGCATCGGCTTTCTCGGTGCCGGGGTGATCATGCGCGAAGAAGGCAACGTGCGCGGCCTCAACACCGCCGCGACTCTGTGGACTTCCGCCGCCGTTGGCGCCTGCGCCGGTGCCGACCTGCTGGCCGAGGCGGTGCTCGGCACGCTGTTCATCCTCGCCGCAAATACTTTGCTGCGGCCGATCGTCAACAACATCAACCGCCAGCCACTGGACGTGGTCTCGGCCGAAGTCACCAACATCGTTTACGTTATCGCCCGGCGCTCACAGCAGAAAGCCGTGTTCGCCCTGCTCGAAGCCGAGCTGGAGCGCAGCAACTACCCGGCCAGCGATGTCGATGTACACGCCTTCGGTGCCGACGAAATCGAGATCGAAGCGACGCTGGCGACGACTTCGGTCGACGGCGATGAACTCGATGCGCTGGTAGCGCGGATTTCGACTTCAGCGCTGGTGGTGCAGGCGTTCTGGAGTCCGAGTACCACGGAATAAGGCAACAACCTCGAGCCGCCACTCGGCGTGGCTCATGAGTGCGGATGAATGACCGGTTTTTTAGGAAAAGTCCTACAGAACTGCTCCTGAGGCTTGCGTAGTCTTGGCGCACCCGTCCACCTCCAGGAGATCGAGCATGATCAATAAAACCCTGCGCATCCTGATTGCCGATCCGCAGCATTTTCACCGGATGAAAATCGAGCGCCTGTTCAATGGCCTTGAATACTTCCGCATCGCTCCGGTACAGAGTCTGCTTGAGCTGCTGACCTTGGTGGAGTACGGCTGTGAACCCTTCGATGCGGTGGTTATCAACGCCGAGCTGGCGGCCGGATCGCTGGACCTGCCGGGGTTATTCCTCAACAACCCGCAGGTGCGCCACGCGCTGATCTATAACGAGCCCTCGGCGCCTGCGCTGACACCCGCCGGCTTCGCTCAGGAAAACCTGCAGATCAGCCCCGTCGCCTTGCCCAATGCGGCCGCGATCAAGCACCTGATGGCGCGGGTCGACGTTGCCCCGGTGTGTGCAGCTAATGCCTGGAACCCGGCGCCAGCCTTGCAATGCCGGGCTTGAGCACGAATTACGTTTTTGCGCAACTGTCAGATCTGACAGGTAGATACGGCTGGCTTCCCGTGTAACAGTTCTTGCGCAGCCACCCCGGCGGAACAGCCGCTACCGGTGGCGCCATCGTTTTGTTTTTGCCCTGGGAGCGGTCATGAAGTCAGCGCTGATCGTCGACGATCATCCGGTGGTGCGGGCTGCCGTGAAACTTGTGCTCGAAGCCGAAAGGTTCAGGGTGATTCATGAAGCGTCGAGCGCCAGCGAAGCCCTGGAGCTTAGCCGTGAGCACAAACCGGAACTGGTGATACTCGATCTCAAGTTGCCGGGGGTGGGTGGACTGGAAGCGCTGGAGCGGCTCAAGGCCAACGACCCCGAATGCAGGGTGCTGATTTTTACTTCTCAGGATCCGCTGCACTATCAGGATCGCTGTCTGCGTAGTGGCGCCATGGGTTACGTGGCTAAAACCAACCAGTTGCTGCAATTGCACAAGGCTGTCCAGGCGCTGATGTCGGGCTACTCCTATTTTGCTGCACTGCCTGATAGCGGCTCTGTGTCGACCCCGTCGCACCGCAGCGAAAAACAGCTGATCGACGAGCTCTCCAACCGAGAACTGAACATTCTCGTGCAGTTGGCCCTGGGCAAGCCCAACAAGAAAATCGCCGCTGAAATGTTCCTCAGCCACAAGACCGTCAGCACCTACAAAACCCGCTTGATAAAAAAGCTGGGTCTGCACTCAAAGTCAGCGGTGTACTTGCGCGAATTCGCCAAGCGCAACGATTTGATCTGAGTAGCACAGTGAATCTGCGACGCTGGTGGTGCGTGCTCTGGTTGAGCATCACGGCCACCTGCTGGGCCAGTGAGTCGCCGCAGCCTCTGGAGTTGTTGAGCCAGGCAGCACTGGAGAACATTCAAGTCCCGCTCGACCCCCAGGATCAACAGTGGCTACGCCGCCATTCGACGTTGCACATGGGGATTTCCGGGCCCGATTATCCACCGTTCGAGATCACGCGGAATCGGCAGGAGCTGGAAGGTCTCACCGCCGACTATGCCGAGTTGCTGGCGCAACTGCTCGGGGTGCGGATCGAGGTGCAACGCTACGCAAACCGCGACGCGGTGATGAGCGCACTCAAGCGCGGCGAACTCGATCTGCTGGGCACCTCGAACAATTTCGAGCTGGCCGATCCAGATTTCATCTTGTCGCGCCCCTACGCCGAAGACCAACCGATGCTGGTGACCCGGCTCGACGAAACGTTGCCGGCCGACCTGGCAGGCAAACGCATCGCCATGGTCGAGGACTATCTGCCGCTGACCAGCGTGCAGGCGTTCTACCCCGACGCGAAGGTGCAGCGTTACTCCTCGGCAATGGATGCGCTGGGTGCGGTGGCGTTCGGTGTCGATGACGGCTATCTCGGCGATCTGATCAGTGCCAATTACCTGATCAACACCAATTACCGCAATGACCTGCAACTGGCCGGGCCGTCGGGGCTGGATGCCAATCCCTTCGGTTTCGCCCTGCTGCGCAGTGACGTACGCCTCAAACGCATTATCGACAAGGCGCTGGCGGCGATTCCCATGGAGCGTCGTCAACTGATCGAGCAGCGCTGGAGCGCAGGGCGCGCGCAAATGGCCGCGCAGTCGCAGGTGCGCCTCAGTGCCAGCGAGCAGCAGTGGCTGGAGCAACATCCGCGGGTGCGGGTCGGCGTGATCGAAGACTTCGCACCGCTGACGTTTTTTGATGCCGACGGACGATTCAACGGGCTGTCGGCGCAGTTGCTCAACCTGATCAGTCAGCGTACCGGGCTGCAATTCGAGGTGGTTAGGGGGCGTTCGCTGGATCGTCAGATTGAGCAGCTCAAGGCCGGTGAGCTCGACGTGCTGCCGGTGGTGACCCCGAGCAGCGAACGGGAAACCGAGCTGCAATTCACCCGTGCCTACCTGAACAATCCGTTTGTGCTGGTCAGCGCGACGACGGCCGGCAGCCCGCGCAGCCTCGCCGATCTGCCGGGCAAGCGGCTGGCGATTTATCGCGGTCATCCATTGCACGACTTTATTCTGCAGCAGGTGCCCGGGATTCGCCTGGTGGAGGTGCGCAGCCCGGCCGAGGGCATGGAGCAGATCGCCAAAGGCCAGGCCGACGTGACCGTCAGCTCGCTGCTGGTGGCGCGGTTTCTGATCGCCCGCCATTACCGCGAGCGCCTGCGCATCACCAACACGATCGGCGATCAGCCGGCACGCATTGCCCTGGCGACCGCAGCGCAGGATACGGCGCTGCACACGATTCTGAACAAGGCGTTGCTGAGCATCGCGCCGCAGCAGATGGACGAACTGGTCGAGCGCTGGAGCCATGACGTGGTCGTGGAAGAGAGCTACTGGCAGCGTCATCGCCGCGAAATCCTGCTGGCGTTTGCCGGTGCGGCAGGGCTGCTGTTGCTGGCCTTGGCCTGGATCGGTTTTCAGCGCTCGCAGCTGCGTCAGCGTCAACAGTGGCTGCAGCAGTTGCAGCAGGCCAAGGCTGCCGCCGACGACGCCAATCGGGCCAAGACTACGTTTCTGGCGACCATGAGCCATGAAATCCGCACGCCGATGAATGCCCTGATCGGCATGCTCGAAATGGCCCTCAAGCGTGCCGAGGAGGGCGTCACCGACAAGCTGGCAATCGAGGTCGCGTCCGCTGCCGGCCAGCAATTACTGGCGTTGATCGGTGATATTCTCGATATCGCACGCATCGAGTCCGGGCATTTGTCCCTCGCGCCGCAGCGGGCCAATCTGCGCGAACAAGTGATCGCGGTGTGCCGCGTATTCGAAGGGCTGGCGCGGGAGAAACGCCTGCTGTGGCAGGTCGAACTGGATGCGCACAGTGACGTCGACGTCATGCTCGACCCGACACGCTTCAAGCAAGTGCTGTCAAACCTGTTGAGCAACGCGATCAAGTTCACCGAGCAGGGTCAGGTGAGCCTGCGTTTGTTATGCTCTGCGATGCCGTCCGGGATCCTGGCGGTCGTGGTGGTGATTGCAGACAGCGGAATCGGCATCAGTGCCGATGACCGCAAACGCCTGTTCAGTCCGTTCGTCCAGGCCGCTAACCAGGGCCAGTCAGCGCGTAGCGGCTCGGGATTGGGCCTGGTGATCAGCCGTAACCTCTGCGAAATGATGGGCGGCACACTGCGCCTGGACAGCGAGCCGGGGCATGGAACGCGGGTTGAGGTAAACCTGCAGCTGCCGCTGTTGACCGCGCTCGAACCCGAGACGGCAGGCCCGCAAGTGGCGGACACGCCAGCGCGTTCGCTGAGCGTGCTGGTGGTGGACGATCATCCGGTCAACCGCTTGCTCCTGTGCCGGCAACTGGGTGAACTGGGCCACGCTACGGTCGATGTCGAGGATGGTGAGCTGGGCTTGCAGCGCTGGCGAACACAGGCTTTCGATGTGCTGATCACCGATTGCAACATGCCCCGGCGCAACGGTTACGAACTCGCTCGGACACTTCGTGAAGAAGAGGCGGCGAGCGGTCGGGCACGCTGCCTGATCCTCGGCTTCACTGCCAACGCGCAGGTCGAGGAGAAAGTCCGTTGTCTTGAGGCCGGCATGGACGATTGTCTGTTCAAGCCGATTCGCTTGCACGATCTGCAACAGGCATTGAAGGCGGCCAGTCGCGGCGACGGGGACCAACTGTCGGACCCGGCACCGCCGTTGCCCGAGATCGACCTGAGCGCGCTTGAGCAGATGGCCGGGGACAATCCTGCAGTGATGCAGCGCCTGCGCGAACAAGTGTTGCGCAGTCTGCACGACGATCTGCAACGGCTGGACGCTGCGCGCCAGCCACAGGATCTGAGCGAATTACGCACCCTGGCGCATCACATCAAGGGCGGTGCGCAAATGGTCGGTGCGGCGCGAGTGGCGGCGGCGTGCAGCGATCTCGAACAGGCGTGCCGCGACGCCGAAACCCTGGCTGTCCACCGCTCGGCGGATGCGCTGCGCACGGCCATGCTCGACCTCGCGCAGCGGCTTCAGGACTGAGCGATCAATCCCACTGCGGGGCAATGCCTTTCGGGCTGGTCAGACGATGGCCGCGCTCCAGACCGGCGATCAGCGCTATGCCGGATTCGCTCAGGGTCAGCGTGGTGGCGCCGAGGTTACTCTGCAGGTTGGCGCGTTTGGTCGACGATGGAATCACCGCGTAACCCGACTGCATCGCCCAGGCCAGGGTGACTTGCGCCGGGGTCGCTTGCAGGCGTTCAGCGATCTGCTGAATCACCGGATCCTTCAGCACTTCGCCATAGGCAAGGGTCATGTAGGAGGTGATCTGGATGCCTTGGCTGCGGGCGAACTCGACCACTTTGCGATTTTGCAGGTACGGGTGCAGCTCGATCTGGTTGGTGGCGATGTTTTCCGCGCCGACCGCTGCGATGGCTTGTTGCATCAAGTCGATGGTGAAGTTGGACACCCCGATCTGCCGGGTCAGGCCCAGACGCTTGGCTTCGAGCAGCGCGCCCATGAATTCGGCGACCGGCACCTGATCTTCCGGCGACGGCCAGTGGATCAGCGTCAGGTCGAGGTAGTCGGTCTGCAATTTCTGCAGGCTTTCCTTGAGGCTGTCGATGAGACGATCCTTGGCGAAGTTGGCGATCCAGATCTTGCTGGTGATGAACAACTCTTCGCGAGCAATGCCGCTGGCGGCGATGGCCTGGCCGACCTCGGCTTCGTTCTCGTAGATCTGCGCGGTGTCGATGGCGCGGTAACCGAGTTCAAGGCCGGTGCGCACCGAATCGATGACCACCTGACCTTGCAGGCGAAACGTACCCAGACCAAAAGCGGGAACAGACATTGATGACTCCAGGGTTGCAGTGGGAATGGGCAGGAGTATCCGCGTCTGCGTGCTTGGGAAAAACCGCTGCTGGGGCAAAGCACTGTTGAGCAGAAGTCATGAATCTTTCCCGATAGTTGTGTTGTCCGGACTGGCACCTTCGCGAGCAAGCCCGCTCCCGCAAGGATCGAGACTCAACGGTGGGACTGTTCTATAAATGGAACACTAAAGCCGGTTTTTGCCGTCTAGTCCTCAAAACGCTATGGATTTAAGCTTAATCCATTGCGTCACCCACCTTTTCTGGAGGCAACCATGAAAAACATCATCGGTATCTACACCAGCCCTCGCGGCCATTGGGTCGGCGATGGTTTCCCGGTGCGCACCCTGTTTTCCTACGACAACCTGGGCAAACACATCAGCCCGTTCCTGCTGCTCGATCACGCAGGCCCGGCCGAATTCACCCCGACCACCGAGCGCCGTGGCGTCGGCCAGCACCCGCACCGTGGTTTTGAAACGGTGACCATCGTCTACGACGGCGAAGTGCAGCACCGCGACTCCACCGGCAGCGGCGGCACCATCGGCCCCGGCGATGTGCAGTGGATGACCGCCGCGTCCGGGATCCTCCACGAGGAGTTCCACTCGGATGATTTCGCCAGAACCGGCGGCAAGCTGGAAATGGTGCAGCTGTGGGTCAACCTGCCGGCCAAGGACAAAATGGCTGCGCCTGGCTACCAGACCATTCTCGACGGCGATATTCCGAATATCGCGCTGAAGGACGACGCCGGCCGGCTGCGGCTGATTGCCGGTGAGTTCGAGGGGCATAAAGGCCCGTCGCACACCTTCACGCCGATCGACGTCTGGGACCTGCGGCTGAACGCCGGCAAATTGCTGACGCTCGATCTGCACGAGGGACGCAACACCGCGCTGGTGCTGTTGAAAGGTTCGGTGCAGATCAACGGTGCGCAAACGGCGGGTGTCGGGCAGTTGGTGCTGTTCGAGCGCGACGGTCGTCAGTTGACCCTTGTGGCCAGTGAAGACGCAGTGGTGTTGCTGCTCAGCGGCGAGCCAATCGACGAACCAATTGTCGGCCATGGCCCGTTCGTGATGAACACCGAGCAGGAAATTCATCAGGCATTCGCCGACTTCCAGTCGGGACGTTTTGGCCAAATGCACGGGTAAATTTCACCCCTGTGGGAGCGGGCTTGCTCGCGAAAGCGCAGTGCCAGTCAATGCATGTCTGACTGATCCACCGCCTTCGCGAGCAGGCTCGCTTCCACAGGGGCTTTCCGGTGTTTTTGCGCTGGTGTTCTGCCTCTGAAATCAATTACTCCTACACTTGCCCAATCTGTGCGATCTTCTCGCGACCGGGCCCTGTCGGAGTGCTTTGATGTTGTCTTTTTTGACCGAACATCCGTTGTTTTGCGCGTTGATCCTGATCCTCCTCGATCTCGGGCTGTGGCGCCTGATCAGCTCCCGTGGCAGCGAGTGGAAGCTGCTGGTGCGGGTACTGATTTTCAGCCTGTTCAGCGTGCTGTTGTTCAACGAAGGCCTGAATCCGATGGAGCCGGCGCCGTGGGCCGACAACGTGCCGCTGCACCTGGCGGCGACCGGGTTGCAGATCGGCTGGTGGCTGTTCGGCGCGCGCACCCTGACCGTGCTGATCGGCGCGGTGATGATGCAGCGGGTCGGCCACACCGGACGGCTGTTGCAGGATCTGCTCGGTGCGGTGATTTTCCTGATCGCGATTATCGCGGCCCTGGCCTACGTGCTGGATCTGCCGGTCAAAGGTGTGTTGGCGACGTCCGGGGCCTTGGCGATCATCGTCGGTCTGGCGTTGCAGAGCACCCTCAGCGATGTGTTTTCCGGGATCGTGCTCAACACCACCAAGCCCTATCAGATCGATGACTGGATTTCGATCGATGGCACCGAAGGCCGGGTCATCGACATCGACTGGCGCGCCACGCGTCTGCAGACCAGTCAGGGCAGCATGGCGGTGATTCCCAACTCGCTGGCGGCCAAGGCCAAGATCATCAACTTCAGCCGTCCGAGCAACATGTTCGGGGTGGCCGTCAGTGTCCAGGTCAGCCCGCATGCCCGGCCCAATACGGTGATCGATGCGCTGGAGCGGGCGATGCAGGGCTGCCGCCCGCTGCTGGACAATCCCTCGCCAAGTGTCGCGCTGAAAAGCTCCAGCAGCGCCGGCGCGGAATATGAAATCAGCGGTTTTGTCTCGTCGATGGATCAGAAGCGCTCAGTGCGCAATCAGCTGTTCGATCTGGCTTACCGGCATCTGCAGGCATCCGGGATCAATCTGTTGTCGAGTGTCGAACCGATCGTCGCCGGCAACCTCTCGCGGCCGCGGGCGCTGCTCGACAGTTCGCCGATTTTCTCCACGCTGCGCCAGGAAGAGAAAGACACCTTCAGCCAGAACATGACCCTGCAAACCTTCCGTGCCGGCGAGACGATCCTCGACGCCGGGGAGGTCAGCGATCATTTGTTCATCATCGAATCGGGCGTGGTCAGCGTGACCTTGACTCGCCATGGCAGCCCGTTCGAATCCGGGCGCATGGGGCCGGGGGAGGTGATCGGCGAGGCCGGCATCCTCTCCGATTCGTCGGTGCCGGCGACCTTTGCGGCGAAAACCTTCTGTGCGCTGTACCGCATCGAGAAGACCTACCTGAAGCCGTGCCTGGATGCCCGACACGACATCAATGAGGCGATGAAGGCCTTGCTCGATTATCGCCTGCACAAGGCCCAGAGCCTGACCCAGGACGTGCCGACCGTGGTGGCGAAAACCGGGTTCCTGCACTGGTTGCGCAATCGGGTGTGACAGGGTGGTCTACTCGTCTTCCGGGAGATTGGCTATTTGTCCGGGGCAAGTGCGGGACTACCTTAGTCACACATTCACTGGCCCCGGAAACTCAATCATGAAAGCTCGTACCGATTTCTACACCGCCTCCCCAGACGCCCTGAAAGCGATGATCGCCCTGGAAACCGCGGTCTCGAAACTGCCGCTGGAAAAGACCCTGGTCGAACTGGTCAAGCTGCGCGCTTCGCAGATCAACGGCTGCGCATTCTGCATCGACATGCACACCGCTGACGCGATCAAGGGCGGCGAAACCCCGCGTCGACTGTTCGCCGTCACCGCGTGGCGTGAAGCGCCGTTCTTCACCGAGCGCGAACGCGCTGCGCTGCTGTGGACCGAATCGCTGACCCAGCTGAGCCTGACCCACGCCCCGGACGAAGACTACGACATCGTCGCGGCGCAATTCACGCCCAAGGAAATGGTCGACCTGAGCGTGGCGATCAGCACCATCAACAGCTGGAACCGTCTGGCGGTGGGCTTCCGCAAAACCCCACAGCTCTGACAGTTCACGGTCGAAAACTGTGGGAGCGGGCTTGCTCGCGAAGGCGTCGTGTCAGTCACCTTAGTGGTTATCTGACACACCGCCTTCGTCGGATCGCCGCCCGGAGCAAGCCCGCTCCCACAGTGAAAAGTGCAAAACTTCAGAAGGGTGATCAATGCGCATCCGCACTCGGCGCGGCCGGTGGTTGCACCTTGCGCATCAAGGGCACCATCGCCGTGGCAATGATGAAGCACAGCATGATCATCAAAAAGGTATCGCCGTAGGTCTGGGTCTGCGCCTCGCGGTAGGTCAGCAGCCACAGTTGACGCAGGCCTGCGGTGACGCCGACGTCACCACTCTGACCCAGTGTCGCCAGGTTGCCACCGACCTGCGCCAGCCACTGATTCATCGCCTCGTTGCTGCTGTTCAAATGCTCGGCCAAGCGGGTGAAGTGCAGGTTGGTGCGGTCATTGAGAATGGTCGCGCACGCAGCAATGCCGATCGCTCCGCCCAGATTGCGCATCAGGTTGAACAGCCCCGAAGCGTGCTTCAAGCGCGCCGGTGCCAAGCCCCCCAAGGTCAGCGTCACCGCCGGCGGCACCGCCAGTTGCTGGGCGATCCCGCGCAGCGCTTGCGGTAGCATCAACTGGCCGGAACCCCAGTCGTGGGTGATCGGACTGAATTCCCACATCGACACGGCAAACAGGCCCAGGCCGATCATCATGATCCAGCGCAAATCCATGCGATTGGCGAGAAAGGCATACAGCGGAATCGCCATGATCTGGAACACCCCGGTGGAAAAAACCGCCAGACCAATGTCCAGCGCGCTGTATCCACGCACCCGGCCGAGAAACAGCGGCGTCAGGTAAATCGTTGCGAACAGACCAATCCCGGTGACAAAGGAAAAGAAGCAGCCCAAGGCAAAGTTGCGATCCTTGAGCGCGCGCAGATCGACGATCGGGTTGGCCACGTGCAAGGTGCGTCCGATGAAGGCCAGACCTGCCAGACCGCTGATCCATGCCGTGGTCAGAATCGTTTGATCGCTGAACCAGTTCCAGCGCGGGCCTTCTTCGAGGGTGTATTCCAGGCAGCCGAGAAACAGCGCGAGAAACACCATGCTCAGGTAGTCCGCGCCCTTGAGCAGCGCCAGTTCCGGTTGGTCGATCTTCACCAGCATCGGCACGGCCACGGCGACGAAAATCCCCGGCACCAGGTTGATGTAGAACAGCCAGTGCCATGAGGAAATGTCGGTGATCCAGCCGCCGATCACCGGACCCAGGGTCGGCGCCAGCGAAGCCACCGCACCGATGGTCGCGGCGGCGATCACCCGTTGTTTGCCGGTGAAGAAAAAGAACGCGGTGGTGAACACCAACGGAATCATCGAGCCGCCAAGAAAACCTTGCAGCGCCCGAAAGGCAATCATGCTCTGGATGTTCCAGGCCACGCCGCAGAGCAGGCTGGCCAAGGTGAAGCCGACCGCCGAGGCGCAAAACAGCCAGCGCGTGGAGAACACCCGCGACAGCCAGCCCGACAGTGGAATCACGATGATTTCGGCGATCAGGTAACTGGTCTGCACCCACGCCGTTTCATCAGTGCCGGCCGAGAGCCCGCCGCCGATGTCGCGCAGCGAGGCCGAGACGATCTGGATGTCCAGCAGCGCGATGAACATGCCGATGCACATGGTGGCGAAGGCAAACACTTTGGTCGCAGTGGCCATGTCGGCGGCGTTGAACGGTTGCGCCGGGGCGGCGAGGGCGGTGCTCATGGCGCGATAGCCACGGCGCTGGTTTCGGCTTGTGCGCGGGTGTCGACTTCAGCGGTCACCGACAGCCCCGGCCGCAGATGGCCGAGCACGCCGTCAGCCGGATCAAGGAGGATTCGCACCGGTACCCGCTGGACGATTTTGGTGAAGTTGCCGGTGGCGTTCTCCGGCGGTAGCACGCTGAATTGCGAGCCGGTGGCCGGGGCGAGGCTGTCGAGGCGGCCGTGGAATTCCTGGCCGGAGAGCACGTCGGCACGGATGCTCACCCGTTGCCCGGGTTTCATCCGCGCCAGTTGATCCTCCTTGAAATTGGCATCGACCCACAGACCGCTGGCCGGTACCACCGACAGCTGTTGCGAACCCGCCTGGGCATAGGCGCCGACCCGCGCGCGGCGGTTGCCGATCACGCCGTCAACCGGCGCGCGCAGCTCGGTGTAGCCGAGATTCAACTGCGCCAGATCACGCTCGGCGCGGGCTTGTTGCAGGGCGGCGCGGGCCTGTTGTTTCTGGGTGTCGATCACCGCCAGTTGGCGCTGTGCGGCAAGCAATTCGGCCTGGGCGCGGGCACTCAGGGCCTGAGCGGTCTTGAAGGTGGCGTCGGCGCGTTGGGCGCTTTCCACCGACACGGCATTGGTGCTGACCAGACGTTTGTAACGCGCATTGTCATCCCGCGAGCGGGCGGTTTCGGCACCGGCGGCATCGATGCCGGCGCGGGCCTGGCCGATCACCGCTTGCTGCAGTTGTTCAGTGGCGTCGAGGTTGGCCAGCAGCGCCTCCTCGGCGGCAACGGCGCCTTCGGCTTTGGCGAGATTGGCACGATAGTCGCGCGCATCGAGGCGGATCAGCACGTCGCCGGCCTTGACCGATTGGTTGTCGCTGACCAGCACTTCTTCGATGTAACCGGCGACCTTCGGCCCGATCACCGTCACGTCGCCACCGATGTAGGCATCGTCAGTCTCTTCAAGAAAACGCCCGGTGCCCCACCAATGACTGGCGTAAACGCCGACCACGACCAGCGCGACCAAGCCAGAGCCGGTCAGCAGCAGGCGTTTGCGCAGTGGCGGCTTGGCGGGGGTGACCGGGGCAGACAGGTCTGGCTCAACGGTTGGCATGCTGGTCATGGCGTAATACCTGCGGAAACGGGCTGTTATTACGGCTGTAATATGACGCAAGTAATATTTTGTGGCAATTATGTTTTTGTGCCGATCGTCAGTTGCTTACCCGGCCTCGGGGTTTGGAGCGGTTTCGACAAACGACAGCGCCCGTAATACGGGGCCAAATCTTCGAGAACTCGATGAAAGCCCTCGGGGAACCCCTGAGGGACTGACGTTGAACACAGCAAAATCAAATGTTTAAGAAATGTAAGCGTTGTAGGAAGCGTCTTGCATTTGTGTAGGAAGGCTCTGACTATCACTCGCATTGATGAGGTGGCATTACGCTACTTTATGATTGCAAGGATGTTGCGTGCCGTATTTGCTTTGCGCTGTTTTCCGTCGTCGTTCCACGCTTTGCCCGCTGTTGTCGGCCTTTGTGTTGAGTGTGTGTGCCTCCTCGATTCAAGCGGCTGATCCTGTTGCGCCGGGCCAGGAAGTGCTGCGCCAGCAGCAACAGCAACAGCGCGATCTGCAACAACTGCAAATGGAACAACGCAAGCGCCAACTGGAGCGCGGTGCGTTCGGCCCGGCACCGGTCACCCCGGCGATCCCGCAAACCGTCACCCCCGATGAGCGCTGCTGGCCGCTAAGTGGCACGCGTATCGGTGGCGTCACGCTGATCGACAGCGCCAAGCTCAACGCCCGGATCAAACCGCTGCTGGCGCCGTGCATGGGCGTCGGCCAGATCAACCATCTGCTGGCGACCATCACCGCGAGCTACGTCGAGCAGGGCTACATCGCCAGCCGCCCGTACCTGTTGAGCGCGCCGGCGGCGGGGCAGTCGCTGGACATCATGATCGACGAGGGCTACATCGAGTCCATCGAACTGGCCGATCAGAGCCTGCCCGTTTCGCTGGGCGGCGCGTTCCCGCACATGCTCGGCCAGCCGCTGAACCTGCGCGATCTGGAGCAGGGCCTGGATCAATTGAACCGCTTGCGCTCGATCGACCTGACCGCCGACATCGCCCCCGGCAGCCAGCCCGGCGCGTCGCGAATCATCCTGCGCTCGCGCACCTCCGGGCAGTCGCGCTGGGCGTTGGGCCTGGGCATGGACAACCTTGGCAGCGCCAGCACCGGGCGGGATCGCAATACCGTCAGCCTGAGCTTCGACAGCCCGCTGCAACTCAACGATCTGTTGAGCCTCAGTGCCAGCGACACGTTGAATCAGGGCGACCGCTACAGTCGCAACGCCAGCCTGTATTACGCGATTCCCTACGGCTACTGGACCTACAGCGCGTTCGCCAGCCACGCCGAATACCGCGCGCCGTTCAAGCTGCCGAGTGCGACCTTGTACAGCACCGGCCTCACCGATCAACTGAGCCTGCGCGCCGACCGCGTGTTGTGGCGCGACCAGAGCCGTCAGCTCAGCGCAAACCTGCAACTGGCACACAAGGACGTCGACAGCTATCTGGAAAATGTCCGTCTGGGCATTCAAAGCCCGACCCTGACCGTGGCCGAAGCCGGACTCAATCTGTTCTGGCTCGACCGTGCGGTGTGGAACCTCGACTTCACCTATTCGCAAGGCCTGCGCTGGCTGGGCGCTGATGACGACGCCAATCATGCGGTCAACAATTTGCCCAAAGCGCAGTTTCGCAAGTACCGCGCTGGCCTCAGCCAATGGCGCAACGGCCAGTTCGGCGCGCAAGCGTGGCAGTGGCAGAGCCAGCTCAATCTGCAATACAGCCCCGACCCGTTACCGGCCATCGAACAGTTGCTCGGCACCGATGATTCGGCGGTGCGCGGCTATCGGGTCAGCAGCGCATCCGGCGCCAGCGGCGCGATCTGGCGCAACACCTTGCGTCTGCCGCTGCGTAGCGATTGGCCGGTGCAGATCACCCCGCGGGTGGGCCTGGACAACGGCTGGCTCAAGGCCGACCACGGCGCCCAGGGCCAGCGCCTGAGCGGCGCCAGCGTCGGGCTGAATCTGGGCTGGAAGAATCTGCAAGTGGACGTCGATTACCAACGCGCCCTCAACACCCCCAACGGTTTGCAGCACGAGCCAGAGACCTGGCTGATGCGCGTGGGGTTGCAGATATGAGCACCAGCGAGACTCATCAAGCAGTGAACAAACCGCCGTCGGATCTGAGCGCGACAGCCACGGCCAAGACCAAATCGCGTGCCGTGATGCCGTACTTACATGGAGACGTTTTTATGCCAGCACACACCTTTGCATTCCATCTTTCTCCTCGGGGCAAACTGCGCTGGGCGATCGCCAGCCTGTTCTTCGCCGTGCACCTGCCCAGCGCCATCGCCGGCGGTGTGGTGGTCGCTCCCGGCCCCGGCGGCACCGCGCAACTGCAGACCCAGGGCGGCGTGCCCATCGTCAACATCGTCGCGCCCAACGGCTCGGGCCTGTCGCACAACCAGTTCCTCGACTACAACGTCGACCGTCAGGGTCTGGTGCTGAACAACGCCTTGCAGGCCGGGCAATCGCAGCTCGCCGGGCAATTGGCAGCCAACCCGCAACTGCAGGGGCAGGCCGCGAGCGTGATCCTCAACGAGGTGATCAGCCGCAACCCTTCGGCCATCAACGGCGCCCAGGAAATCTTCGGCCGCGCCGCCGATTACGTGCTGGCCAACCCCAACGGCATTTCGGTGAACGGCGGCAGTTTCATCAACACGCCTAACGCCAGTCTGCTGGTCGGTCGTCCGGAGTTGAACGACGGCAAACTGCAAGCCTTGAACACCCGCGACGCCAGCGGTCAGTTGCAGATCCAGAGTGGCGGCCTGCGTAACGCCGAGGGTTCGGTCAATCTGATCGCCCCGCGTATCGACAGCCAGGGCCGCATCGATGCCCGCGATCAGTTGAACCTCACCGTCGGGCGCAATCAGGTCGATTACGCCAGCGGTCAGGTCAAAGCCGTGGACCCGGCGGGCAATACCCAGGATCAGCGCATCGACGCCAGCCTGTTCGGCGCGATGCAGGCCGGGCGCATCAATATCGTCAGCACCGCCGAAGGCGCGGGCGTGCGTGTGGGGGCGGTGCAAGTGGCCGGGCGTGACGGCGTGCAGATCCGTTCCGCTGGCGATCTCAGCGTCAGCGGTGAAGCCATCCCCAACAGCCTCGAAGTGACGCGTGCCAGCATTCGCAGCAGTCAGGGTGATGTCGGCCTGCACAGCGGCAACGACCTGACGCTGGCCGCCACCGATGTCAGTGGTCGCGACGTCAACGTCAATGCCAAGCGCAACCTGACCCTGAGCACCGTAGAAAGCCGCAAGCTTCAGGAAAAACGCGAGAACTGGAGCAACAGCACCATCGGCATCACTTGGGAAACCTACGACCGGACCCAGACCGACAGTGAAACTCGCCAGCACGGCAGCCAGATCGTCGCCAGCCGCGACGTCAAGCTGACCTCCGGCAAAGACACCGAACTCAAAGCGGCCAAGGTTGAAGCGGCGAAAAATCTCGATGTGCAGAGTGGCGGCGATCTGCGCCTGACCGCGGCCACCGAAAGCCACACCCAGACTGATCAGGGCAACCATCGCAAGCATCTGTGGAAGGCCGACTGGAACAACAGCAGCGAAGAACAGCGCAGCATCGGCAGTCAGTTGAAGGGCGGCAATATCGCTCTGCAAACCGCCGCGTTGCTGCGCGCCGAAGGTGCCGAACTGAACAGTGCCGGCGATGTGAAACTGGCGGGCAAGCAAGTGGACGTCACCACGGCCACCCGCACCAGTCGCAGCAATAACAACAGTTACTCCGGCGACCTGGTTGGCGGCGGATTCTTCGGCAAGACCGGTGATGCCGACAAGGGCCAGACCCGGCATCAGGGCAGCAAAATCAATGCGGCCGGCAAACTGATCGTCAAGGCTGACGACGTGCGCATCAGCGGCAGCCAGGTCCGTGGCGGCACCGAGGCCAGCGTGATCAGCGATCAGGGTTCGCTGGTGATCGACGGTGTGCAGGACACTTCGCACAGCAACAACCACGACAAGGACAGCAAATTCTTCGGTATCACCAAGGACGAGTCGCGGCAGAATTCCAGGGACAGCACCACGGTGCGCAGCGAGCTGGTTTCCGACAGCAACCTCAAACTCAAGAGCGCCAAGGACATCGAAGTGGCCGGCTCCACGGTCAAGGCTGGCGGCGCGCTGACGGCGGACGCTGCGGGGGATGTGAACGTGCATTCCACGCAGAACACCCACGACAGCAGTTCGACCACCGAGACCCGTGGCTTCGATGCCTACGCCAAAGAGCAAACGCCGGAGCAATACCGCGCCGGGGTGCACTACGAAGACAAGCAGCAGACCGTCACCCGCAACGACGTCAACCAGCAAGGCTCCAGTCTCAGCGGCACCACCGTGCAAGTGAAGGCCGGCGGCGATCTGACAATCAAGGGCGGTGAAGTCAAATCCACTGCTGGCGATACCACGCTGAGTGGCAAGAACGTGTCGTTGCTGGCCGAACAGGACAGCCACAAAACTTCGACCGACACCTCCAGCACCGGCGGTGGTTTCTACTACACCGGTGGCCTCGACCGCGCTGGCAGTGGCGTCGACTTTGCCCACAGCACCACGCAAGACAGCAGCAGCAAAACCACCGCGCAAACCACCCACGTGCAAAGCAGCGGCAGCCTGAACATCAATGCCGACAAACTGCTGACCGAAGGCGCGCAGGTCAAGGCTGGCAACGGTCTGAACGTCGCGGCCAACGAGGTCGACAACCGCGCCGCCAGCAACACCGAAAGCAGCACTCACAACCAGAGCAAGTGGTCGGCGGACATCGGCGCCAACGTCGAGTACAAGGACATCGCCCGCCCGATTGCCGGTGCGGTCAAGGATGTGCTCAACGGCAAGGTGCCGGACAAGGAAGCCCTGAGCAATCTCGGCCAGCCGAACGTCGGCCTCGACGTGGCGATCGGTCACGGCAGCGCCGACAAGACCGAGCAGAGCAGCAACGCTGTGGTCAGCCGTTTCGACGGCGGCAGTGTCGACGTGAAAACCGCCGGCAACCTGCACGACCAGGGCACCCAGTACAGTGCGAGCAACGGCATGGTCAACATCAGCGCTGACAAACTGGTTGCCGATGCCGCGAGCAACACTCACAGCAGCACCGATAACTCGGTGGACGCCAAGGTCGACGTGCGCGTCTACACCAAGACCGGCGAGGACGTGAACGTCGCCGGCAGCGGCGCGGGTGGCAACAGCTACAGCAGCAAGGACAGCAGCACCGCAGTGGTCGGCGGTTTTGCCGGCAGCCAAGGCGTGAACATCAAGGTGGGCGGTGATGCGCAGTTCGCTGGCAGCCGTTTCGACGGCGGGCAGGGCGGTGTGAACATCAAGACCGGCGGCGATCTGGCGCTGAATCAGGCTACCGACCGCCAGAGCAGCAGCGACTCCAGCCTGCGCGGCAACGGCTCGCTGACGGTCGGCACCTTGCCGGGCACCGACGGCACCAACGTCGACCTCGGCGCTGGCTTCCAGCTTGATCACACCGGCAAGCAGACCAATGACACCCAGGCTCACGTGGCGAGCATCAGCGGTAACGGCCCGGTGCAACTGAGCAGCGGTGGCAATCAGGTTCAGCAAGGCACGCAGATCGACAGCGCCGGCGGCATTGAGCTGCACGCTGACGGCAAACTCGATCTGCAAGCGGCCGTTGATATCCACACCGCGACTGGCAGCAATCTCGGCGGCGGTTTGAAGGGCGGCGGCAGCAAATCCAGCAGCGAGAAGAGTCGCGATCAGGGCGGTAATCTGAGCGGTAACTTCAACATTGGTCGGGTCAACGAAAACTCGCAAACCCTGACCGGTGGCCAGCTCAACAGCCAGAGCAACGTCGCCTTGAGCGGTGACGCGGTGCACCTGCAAGGCACGCAAGTCGGCGCGCCGAACGTCAGCATCGATGCGCAGAAGGGCGGTTTGGTTCAGGAATCGGCGCAGTCCACCGAGAGCCGCAACAACTGGAACGTCGCGCTGAATGCCGGCGGCAACCTGAGCAGCAAGACCCCGACCGCAGCCGATGAAAAGGCCAGCAGTGACCACGGCTTCAACGCCGGGGCCAAGGTCGGCGTCGATTACCTGCAAGGCACCACCCAGCAGAACAGCCATATCAAGGCTGACAGCGTGGTACTCAATAGCGCAGGCGATGCACAACTGTCTGGCGCGCGGATCGACGCGAACACTGTCGGCGGCAAGGTTGCCGGTGATCTGACCGTCGAAAGCCGTCAGGACTCGAAGACGCAGGCCAAGGTCGATGTTGATCTGGGCCTGACGGCGAAGAAAAATCCACCGAGCGACAAGGAAAAACTCGCCGGCACCGACTATAAACCGACGCTGAAAGCGCAAGGCGAATACGCGCACAAGGACAGCGTGGTGCAGGCGTCCGGCATCAGTGGCAATCAGGGCGTGAATCTTGCGGTGGGCGGCGCAACGCAGCTGACTGGCGCGCGGATTTCATCGCCTGAGGGCAAGGTGGATCTGGGCGGTTCGAAGGTCAGTAGCAGCGATCTGGTCAACCGTAACTACGGGGTAAAAGCCGGACTGGATCTGCCGCAGAAAACCGAGGAGAACGCACCGAAGGTATCGTTCGATAACGGCAATCTGAAAGTCGGTCCGGTGACCCTGAGCGGCAATCTGGACAGCCAGACCCTACAGGCCGGGATCGACGAAAAAGGCTGAGCAGCACCGCTGTAAAAACTGTGGGAGCGGGCTTGCTCGCGAAGGCGGTGGTTCAGTCGATAAATTAGCTGACTGAATTGACGCTTTCGCGAGCAAGCCCGCTCCCACATTGGTTTTCTGTCTCGACCCGATCTGGCGGTCAGCTCGAAGCCTTCGCCTTACCCGCACTCATCAGCACGACCACCGCCAGCAGCGCGGACAAAATCGAACCCAGCAACACACCCACCTTCACCGAGTCGACCAGATGCGGCGCGCCCGGGAACGCCAGCGCGCCGATGAACAGACTCATGGTGAAGCCGATCCCGCAGAGCAGGGCGACGCCGTACAGTTGCAGCCAGTTCGCGCCTTGCGGCAGTTGCGCCAGGCCGCTGCGAATCGCCAGGGCGCCGAGGCCGAGGATTCCGATCTGCTTGCCGAACAACAGCCCGAGCGCCACGCCCAGCGGCACCGGCTCAAGCAGGTTGCTCGGAGAAATGCCGGCCAATGACACGCCAGCGTTGGCGAAGCCGAAAATCGGCACCACGGCGAACGCCACCCACGGATGCATTTTTTCTTCGAGGTAGAGCAGCGGCGAGTTGTGCTCGTCTTCGGGATTTCCCAGCGGAATGCACAGGGCCAGAATCACCCCGGCGAGGGTCGCGTGGATCCCCGATTGCAGCATGAAGAACCACAGGAAGGCGCCGGCGATCAGGTATGGCCAAAGCTTTCTGACACCGCAGCGGTTGAGGATTACCAGCAGTGCAATCACCGCCAACGAGGCCAGCAGCATGCTCACCGACAGGCCGCTGGTGTAGAAAATCGCGATGATCACCACTGCGCCCAGGTCATCGAGGATGGCCAGCGCCGAGAGGAAGATTTTCAACGAGACGGGCACTCGTTTGCCCAGCAGCGACAGCACGCCCAAGGCGAAAGCAATGTCGGTGGCGGCGGGGATCGCCCAACCGCTCAGGGTCTGCGGATTGCCCCAGTTGATCGCGACGTAGATCAGGGCCGGGACCAGCATCCCGCCCAGCGCGGCGAAGCCCGGCAGCGCGCGCTGACCCCAGGTCGACAACTGACCGGCGAGCATTTCGCGCTTGATCTCCAGGCCCACCAGCATGAAGAAGATCGCCATCAGGCCATCATTCACCCAATGCTCGATCGACAGACCGGCGATCTTGATGTGCAAGGTCGAGAAATACGTGGCCGCCCAAGGCGAGTTGGCGACCAGCAGCGCGGCCAGGGCAGCGGCCATCAGAATCAGGCCACCGGCGGACTCGGCGGCGAAAAATCGCGAGAGAAAGGCCAGGGCAGAAGGCGACTCCTGACGGGCAGCCTGCAGGCGTGACGGATCGTGGCTCATAGGCACAGCAACTCCGCGCGGCGGCCCGACCTGCGCTGAATTAAACCTGCCCTGCCGCGTTGTTGCGGTGGCACCCGGGCGGCATTTTACACAATAGGCGGGACGGCTGCGAAAAACTCGACGACGTGGGTCGCTGCCCGGCAATTTCTCGATACGTGGAAATTGGCTTCCTGATGTGTGCTTAGCTGTGCGTCGTCCGTTTCAGCCTCTGCTCTATAAAAATGAAAACAACCCTCGTCACCTTATTCGCTTTGTTATCAGTCATTCAGACCTCCCTGTCCGTTGCGGAAAATGCCAACGGCAAAAATCTTTATGTCCAGCGCTGTGCTGTGTGCCACGGCGCCGATATCAAGGCAACCGGGCCATTGGCCAATAAAAGCAATCCGCCAACGCCTGACCTGACAACAGCCACCTTCAAGAAACGCCTTAAGGATTATCCGGGCGTCATCGTGTCCTCGATCATCCTTCGTCCCAATGGAAACCTGATTCCAAAAACCTTGCAGGACAACGGCGTGAAGATCGCGCCGCACGCCTGGAGCGTTCAGGATTTTCGCGATCTGCATCAATACATGAGTGAGGTGATTGCAAAAGCACGATGACCTGGAGATGAACGGCGGATCGGGTCTCCAAGGAATGAATTGCCGGCCTTAATAGGAAGCATTACTATTCACGACTCTTTCCCCAGCACGCTGTCATGAACCCCATGCTGCCCCGCAGACCCGGCTTTTTCGAGCATTACGAAGAGTTGATCGGCACCTGGACTCGGCGTCTGCGCAACCGCGCGCAGGCCGAGGATCTGGCGCACGACACCTTTGTGCGGGTGCTCGAATCCGATTCGGCAGCGGTGCAGCAGCCACGGGCGTATCTGCACCAGACCGCACGCAACATCGCGGTCGACGGTTATCGGCGTGAGGATCGACGGGAAGCCATGGAGTCGCAGGCGATCGATCACAGTGTGTCGTCAACCGGCGACCCGGAGCATTACATGCAGGCGATCCAGTTGGCCGACTCCATCGAACGGGCGCTGCAGGAGCTGCCGCTCAACTGCCGGAAGATTTTCGTCTGGCAGAAGATCGAAGGGCTGACCCAGGCGGAAATCGCCGAACGCCTGGGGCTGTCGAGGAACATGGTCGAAAAGTATATGATCCGCACCCTGCGCCACTTGCGCGATCGCCTCGACGGCATGCAGTCATGAGCGGCCACCGCGTTTCATCCCCAGCCCGACAGGACATTCCATGATGGATACCCGTGATTGCGCGTGCGGGCAAACAACGGTGCGCGATGAGGCGGCACGCTGGTTTGTGCGTTTGCAGGAACCGCTGATCAGTGCCGACGAACAGCAGCGCTTCGACGCCTGGCTGAACCAGCATCCGCAACACCGTGACGAATTCCAGTTGCTGCAAGGCCTGTGGACGGCGGCGGATCTGCTGCCGGCGCCACGCCTCAAGGCCCTCGTCGAAACCCCGCCGGCCCGTCGCGAACGTCGCCCGCTGCTGCGCTATGCCGTGGCCGCCAGTGTGCTGGCGGTGGCGCTCGGCCTCGGTCTGTTCAGCGGTCTGAATCACCCCGACGGCTACAGCGCCGAGTTCGCGACGGCGCTGGGTGAGCGCAAGCATGTGGCGCTGCCGGACGGATCGGTGATCGACCTGAACAGCCGCAGCCGTCTGCAGGTGCGTTATGAGAAGGACCGGCGGTTGATCGAATTGAGTGAAGGCGAGGCGCTGTTCAGCGTTCAGCACGACACGGCGCGGCCGTTCGTGGTCGAGGCCGGCAGCGGCAAGGTCACGGTCACCGGCACGCGTTTCGATGTGCGCCGCGATGTCATGCAAACCCGGGTCGCGGTGGAGCAGGGCACGGTCAAGGTGCAGGGGCGCAATGCGCCGGACAACGAGTTCATCAACTTGACGGCAGGTCTCGGTACCCACGTCGATGCCGAGGGTCGCGTCGCCGCCGCATATGCGGTCAACCCCGCCGAACTGACGGCGTGGCGCAGCGGCAAACTGGTGTTCAACAACGCCAGCCTCGGCGAAGTGGCAGCGGAAGTTTCGCGTTATCGCGACAAGCCGCTGACGGTCAGCAACCCGGCCGTGGCCAGTCTGCGCCTGACCAGCGTGTTCAAATCCGACAACACCGACGCCTTGCTCAAGGCCCTGCCAAACATCCTGCCGGTGGCCGTTCGCACCCTGGCCGATGGCAGTCAGGAAATAATTTCAAAATAACATTCAGGTTTTTTTCGAGTTCATCGTCTTCCTGTTCAACTGCAACTGGTTTGCATTAACAGACGCACACTCTTGCGCTCCACAGGACTACGTTCGACGTGAAAAACACCTCAACCAACAACAAAAAATCCCCTTGGTTACCGTTGGCGCTGACGCTGGCGGTCAATGCTGCGATGCCGCTGGCCTATGCCGCCGAGGCCATTCACATCCGCGCCCAGCCGCTGGGTCAGGCCCTGAGCGAACTGGGCCAGCAAACTTCGCTGCAAGTGTTTTTCAGCCCGGATCTGGTCGCCGGCAAACAGGCGCCGGCGGTTGACGGCAATCTTTCCCCCGAGCAGGCGCTGCGCCAATTGCTTCAGGGCAGCGGCCTCGACTATCAGATAAACGAAGGCTCGGTGACTCTGGCGCCAGTCGCGACCGCCGCCAGCAACAGCCCGCTGGAACTGGGCGTGACCGACATCAAAGTGGTCGGCGACTGGCTCGGCGACGCCGATGCCGCCGTGGTGCAGAACCACCCGGGCGCACGCACGGTGATCCGCCGCGAAGCCATGGTCGAGCAGGGCGCGATGAACGTCAGTGATGTGCTCAAACGTGTGCCGGGCGTACAGGTGCAGGACTCCAACGGCACCGGCGGCAGCGACATCGCGCTGAACGTCGGCGTGCGTGGCCTGACTTCGCGCCTGTCGCCACGCTCCACCGTGCTGATCGACGGTGTGCCGGCAGCGTTCGCACCGTACGGCCAGCCGCAACTGTCGATGGCGCCGATCTCCTCGGGCAACCTCGACAGCATCGACGTGGTACGCGGTGCCGGTTCCGTGCGTTACGGCCCGCAGAACGTCGGCGGGGTGATCAACTTCGTCACCCGCGCCATCCCGGAAAAGGCCACCGGGGAAATCGGCACCACCCTGGAAACCACCCGTTACGGCGGCTGGAAGCACATCGACACGGCGTTTCTCGGCGGCACCGCCGACAACGGCATGGGCGTGGCGCTGTTGTATTCCGGGGTCAATGGCAACGGTTACCGCGAGCGCAACAACGGTAACGACATCGACGACGTGCTGCTCAAGACCCATTGGGCGCCGACCGATCAGGACGACTTCAGCCTCAACTTCCATTACTACGACGCCAGCGCCGACATGCCCGGCGGCCTGACGCAGAAGCAGTACGACGACAAACCGTATGATTCGGTGCGCGATTACGACAACTTCAGCGGTCGGCGCAAAGACGTGTCGTTCAAGTGGATTCGGCAGATCGACGAGCGCACTCAGGCAGAAATCCTCACCTACTACACCGACAGCTTTCGCGGCAGCACCATCGCCGCCCGCGATCAGAAAACCCTCAGCTCGTACCCGCGTTCCTATTACACCCTCGGTGTCGAGCCGCGGGTGTCGCGGGTGTTTGACGTCGGCCCGACCACCCAGGAAGTCAGCGTTGGTTATCGCTACCTGAAAGAGGCGATGCACGAGCAGTCGAGCCGTCTGGCGCTGGTCAACAATCAGCCGGTGGTCACGCCGACGTCCGACGGCCATGTGTTCCAGGACCGCACCGGCGGCACCGAGGCCAACTCGGTGTATGTCGACAACAAGATCGACGTCGGCAACTGGACCATCACCCCGGGCATTCGCTTCGAACACATCAGCACTGACTGGCATGACCGCGCCGTGCTCGACACTGCAGGCAAACGCGTGCCGGAGAAAAACCGCAGCATCGAAAGCAACGAACCGCTGCCAGCGCTGAGCGTGATGTATCACCTGTCGGACGCGTGGAAACTGTTCGCCAACTACGAAACCTCGTTCGGCAGCCTGCAGTATTTCCAGCTCGGCCAGGGCGGCTCGGGTGACCAGACCGCCAACGGCCTGGAGCCGGAAAAGGCCAAGACCTACGAAATCGGCACGCGCTACAACGATGACGTGTGGGGCGGGGAAGTGACGCTGTTCTACATCGACTTCGATGACGAACTGCAATACATCAGCAACGATGTCGGCTGGACCAACCTCGGCGCGACCAAGCACCAGGGTATCGAAGCATCGGTGCATTACGACATGGCGGCGCTTGATCCGCGTCTCGACGGTCTGACCGCCAACGCCGGTTTCACCTACACCCGAGCGACTTACGAAGGCGAGATTCCGGGCTTCAAGGGCCGTGATCTGCCGTTCTATTCGCGGCAGGTGGCGACCGTGGGCTTGCGCTACGACGTCAATCGCTGGACCTACAACATCGACGGTTTTGCCCAGTCGAAACAGCGCTCGCCGGGCACCGGGGTCAACGCCGATGGCAGCTTCAACGGCAACTACATCACCGAAGGCACGGCCGACGGGCAGTACGGCGACATCCCGGGTTACGTGACCTGGAACGTGCGCGGCGGGTACGACTTCGGGCCGCAGGTGTCGAACCTGAAGCTCGGCGCCGGGGTGAAAAACATCTTCGACAAGCAGTATTTCACCCGTTCCAGCGACAACAATTCGGGGATGTATGTGGGCGCACCGCGCACGTTCTTTGTGCAGGCCAGCGTCGGATTCTAGCGCTGGGAGGCGCTGAACCGGTTTCACACGGCTCAGCTACATCAGGCCTGAGCTATTGAGGAATCAGAATGTCGATGGTCGGTCCGGGATTCCCCGCCAGGTCTGCGCCTTTGAGGCAGACGTTTTGCCGGCCATTGGCGACGGAAACATGGAACACACCTGTGGAGGGTGATACATGTTGAAATCCCTGCCCATCATTGCAATTGATGCTTCCGGGCTGGCCATACTTGTATTGAAATCCGGAGGGATCCAGATCCGGTACAACCGGAAATACTCTGATGTCGTATTCGTCGCCACCCACAAATTCGACATGATAGGCAGGCTCCAGCGGTGCGGGCGCCTCCATCAACCAGCGCCAATAGACGCTAGGGGTTCTTCCGGCCCACTGCCCGGGTGCGTCCGTAGGTCGCTGTTGGCCAATCAGGCAGAGAAAGTACAGGCCTGAGCCGTCTTTGAGTTCATGACTCAATTGATTATCAGCGTCCGGTTCAGCCGTTTGCACTGGGCTGTAGCCATCAAGGTTCTGACATTCGTCCAGACTGCGCGTAAAGCGATAGCGGTAGTAAGGCGCGGTTGTGGTGAAAGTTTGCAGCCATCGCCAAGGCACGACTTGTCCATGTTCGTCGCGCTCGACCTTAATGTAACCGCTGTTTTTCGGCGAACCAGGAAACGACCAGTTCTCTCCAAGCGGGCAACCGCCCAGACGTGGATTGAAATGCCCCTTGGCGAAACAGGCGCCCAGTCCATCGGTTGTGGAGGCGTAGTTGGTATCGCTGCGTTTATCGACCTGTCCCCTCGAGACTTCGCAGGGCGCGCCTTTGTTGCAGCGATCGCGCTCACTCCCGCGAGTGGTGGTGCCCAGCACACCCACAACTTCATTGGTGTAACGCGCAAGCAATGGCGAGCCTGAAAGCCCACTGACAACATCGAGGCAACGGTTGCTTGGTTGTCCGACCCAACGCCATGGGCCTTCAATGATCGCTGCCGAGTGTTCCTGCTTGCAGGCCATGCGCTGAATGAAACCGCTCATGGGCGCGCCGGTGATCAGAATATTGTCTTCGGCGACCAGCGGGGTCTGCGCCAATTTCAACGGCTGGATACCGTCTCTGATCAACTGTTCGAGAGGCTGTTGAAGTTCAACGATAGAGAGGTCTTGACCGCGTAGCGTGCTCCAGACAATGCGACTGACGCTGTAGGAATGGCTTTGCGGTTGCGTGTCAAAAAAATAATTGAACGTCACCCGACCCTTTGCCGGTTGATTGACGATGATCTCGTTATTAGCTATCTCCGGGTGTGTGCAGTGTCCGGAGGTCAGTACGTAGGCGGGTTGCGACACTGTATCGGGTTCTCGTGTGTCAATGAGCGTGCCGGAGCAGGTCATGCCGCCTTCAACTTCAACACGGCCAATGGCTTGCCAATGCGCATAGTTCCCGCTGGCATTGGCCAGCCGCTCAGCAGGCGCAAAATTGGCAGTGCCTTCGCCCCAGTCGTATCGATTAACGGAAGCGCATCCCTGGAGAATAGTGATTAGCGCAATAACTGATCCTGTTCCAATGTTCATGCCGGATTTCCTTTCCTCCTGAGCTGGAAATCAACCCTATGATTGGGGGCAGGGCTTGTCTACTGTCAAACCTGACAGGTACCGCGCCAATGTTCAGACTTTCAAGGTCTTGCCGCCGATGGCCACCGCCACCAACAACACCGCCATCAAGCCAAACGCAAAACTCAAACTGCTGGCATGCGCGACAAAACCGATCACCGCCGGCCCCGCCAGAATCCCTGCGTAACCCAGCGTGGTGATTGCCGGCACCGCAATGCTTTCCGGCATCACCGTCTGCTTGCCCACCGCCGTATACAGCACCGGCACGATGTTCGAACAGCCGGCGCCGACCAGCGCATACCCCAGCAGCGCGGCTTCCCAGCTCGGGGCGAAGGTCGCCAGAAACAGGCCTGCCGCTGCCAGCAGCCCGCCAAACAGAATGATCCGCGTAGCCCCGACACTGCGCACGATCCGGTCACCCAGCAGGCGTCCCACCGTCATGGTCAGGGCAAATGCGGCGTAACCCAAGCCCGCATACGCCGTGTCGATCCCGCGTTCCTGTGCGAGGAACACCGCGCTCCAGTCCAGCGCCGCGCCTTCGGTGAGGAACACGATGAAACACATCCCGCCGATGAACAGCACGATACCGTGGGGAATGGCGAATGCCGGGCCCGAGCTTTCACTGCCGTACGGCAGCATGTGCGGCACCGCTTTGACCAGCGCGCCGATCAACACCGCCACCACCACCAGCATCGCCGCCAGTGGCGTCAGGCCGAGGCCGAGGAGGGCGCTGACACCGGCCGCGCCGACGATCCCGCCGAGGCTGAACAGGCCATGAAAGCCGGACATCATGTGCTTGCCGCTGGCGCGTTCGACGATCACCGCTTGCAGGTTGACGGTCGAATCCACCGTGCCCAAACCGGCGCCGAACATGAACAGCGTGGCGATCAGCGCCGGTATCGACGACACCGTCGCCAACAACGGCAGCGCCGCGCAAATCAGCAGGGTGCCGCCGGTGGCGACTTTGCGACAGCCAAAGCGTGTGGCGAGAATCCCCGCCAGTGGCATCGCCAGAATCGAGCCGACCCCCAGGCACAGCAGCAGAAGGCCCAACGTACCCTCATCGAGCCCGGCGCGGGCCTTGGCGTACGGCACCAGCGGTGCCCACGCGGCAATGCCCAGGCCGGCGATGAAAAAAGCGATGCGCGTCGACACCTGTTGCAGGCGTCCGGGGACGAAGGTGTCTTGGGGGTTGAGGCTGGTCATATCGATCCTTGGCAAAAAACGTCGCGTCCCCGAATGACAGTGATAGCGCGTCGAGGTTCGATCGCAAGTCTCGGGGAAGTGCAGTCGACATCCTAACCTGTAGGGATGAGTCTGCTCGCGATAGTGCTGTGTCAGCTAAAGAATATAGTGACTGACACACTGCCTTCGCGAGCAAGCCCGCTCCCACATTAAATGGCGGGCGCTCACAAATTTGCTGTCATGCGCAGATCACTGTGGGAGCGGGCTTGCTCGCGAAGGCGGTGGCTCAGGCAATGACCAGGGTGCGTGACACTGCGCTATCGCGAGCAGGCTCACTCCTACAGGGGATCGCGGTTTACAGTGATGGCTTCGACAAGGTGAGTGAGGCCGGTGATGACGCAGTTCTACGATGCGCGGGGCAATATTTACGGGGTGATTTCGCCCCAGGCACTTCGTGAGGCGGGGATCGATTTGCCGGTCGGTGCCGCGCAGTGTGCTGTGTCGAGACAGGCATGGAGTCAGGCCGCCATTGCGCTGTGCTGCGACTGGCCGGAGGGCCAGCGTCCGGCGGGGAGCAAATCGCACCGCAGCGATGGTCTGTTGATCGGCCCGTTTCAGTCGGCAGCGCCGTTCGACGTGCTGATCGTCAATACCGACGGCACCTTGGCCGAGCGCAGCGGCAATGGCCTGACGATTTTTTCCCAGTCGTTGCTGGAGCAGGGGCTGATGCCGGCGGAAGGGGCGTCGCTGCGAGTGCATCACGACAAGGGCGACGCCGTGGAAACTTCGGTGAAACCAGCTGCAGTCGAAGGCGTTCACGGCTTCTGGCTGAACCTCGGTCAACCGGGCTTCGGGCCTTCAGCGGTGACCGCCCGGAATGTTGAAAACCGCGAATTCAATGGTCATGAAGTGAGCCATGTAAAACCATTGGCGCAGCTCGATCCCGCGTGGCAGCACAGCCAGTTCGTGCGCATCGGCAATCCGCATTGCGTGACGTTGTTGAGCGACGTCGCCGATCTGCCGAGCAACTCACAAATGCGCGAATCGCCCTGGGCTGAAGGCCTGACCCGAATCGCCTACGCAATGCCGACCGGCGCCGGCCAGCCATGCCCGGCGGGCATCAATCTGCAATGGGCCGCGCTTGCGTCAGCGCAGCGCATCGTCGCCCGAGTATTCGAGCGTGGCGAAGGGCCGACAGCGTCCTCCGGCACCAGCGCCAGTGCGGTGGCGTGTGCCGCATGGGCGGTGGGTTGGGTGGCGAGCGGCGAAGTGCACGTCGTCATGCCGGGCGGGACGGCGCCGGTGTTGCTCGAAGAAGAGCAGGGCGAATTGGTGCGGGTCAGGCTGTTTGGTACGGCTCGATTGATCGACTGAAGCGGCAATCGCCTCCGCTGGCAAGCCAGCTCCCACAGAGTTATATGGTGAACACAAATCACGCGTTCACTGCTGGATACTGTGGGAGCTGGCTTGCCAGCGATGAGGCCATCAGCCTGACAAAAGTTTCAGATTTGTCCGCCGCTGAACGCCACCACCGGCATCTGCCGCTGCATCAGCACCTTGCCGCCACGAATCGAATACAGCGGCAGGCCCTGGCTGCGGATCACTTCGTAGTCGCTGTCCGCCGACAGAATCAGCAGGTTCGCCGGGCGCCCCTCTACCAGGCCATAACGCTCGCCCAGGTGCATGGCCTTGGCACTGTTGTCGGTGACCAGATCCAACGCGTTCTGCAGGTTGCGGTAACCGAGCATGTGGCAGATGTGCAACCCGGCTTCCAGCACCCGCAGGATGTTGCCGTTGCCTAGCGGATACCAAGGATCGACGATCGAATCCTGGCCAAAACACACGTTCATCCCGGCCTCAAGCAGTTCATTCACGCGGGTCACGCCACGGCGTTTCGGGAAATTGTCGAAACGTCCCTGCAGGTGAATGCTTTCGGTCGGGCACGAGACGAAACTGATCCCGGAATGCCCGAGCAGGCGGAACAGTTTGGCGCAGTAAGCGTTGTCGTAAGAGCCCATTGCCGTGGTGTGGCTGGCCGTGACCCGCGCACCCATGTCGCGGCTGCGCGCCTCTTCGGCGAGCACCTCAAGAAAGCGCGAGTGCGGGTCGTCGGTCTCGTCGCAATGCACATCGACCAGGCACCCGGTGCGCTCGGCCAGATCCATCAGAAACTTCACTGAACTGACGCCCTGATCACGGGTGTACTCGAAATGCGGAATGCCGCCGACCACGTCGGCGCCCATGCGAATCGCTTCTTCCATCAGCTCGCGACCGTTGCGGTACGACTCGATGCCTTCCTGGGGGAACGCGACGATTTGCAGATCGATCAGGTGCCGGGATTCTTCGCGGACTTCGAGCATCGCCTTGAGCGCGGTGAGTTGCGGATCGGTGACGTCGACGTGGGTGCGCACGTGCTGGATGCCGTGTGCGGCCAGGGCCTGGATGGTCTTTTTCGCGCGGGTCTTGGTGTCTTCTTCGGTGATGGTGACTTTGCGCTCACCCCAGCACTCGATGCCCTCGAACAGCGTGCCGCTCATGTTCCAGCGCGGCTCGCCAGCGGTCAGCGTGGCGTCGAGGTGGATGTGCGGCTCGACGAAGGGCGGCACCACCAGATTGCCGCCGGCGTCGAGGTCGCCGGGGTTGAGGGTCGGGGCTTCGGTCTGGCGGCCGATGCTGCGGATCAGGCCGTCTTCCAGGTGCAATTCGTGCAAACCGTCCTGGTTGCGCAGTCGGGCGTTGATGATGTGCATCAGGCGAATCCTTCTTATAGGTCTGGTAGTGGCGCACTGGCGCGACGGGCGCCGAGCAGGCTGGTGACGATGACATACGTTAGCGCGGCGGCGGCAATCCCTACCAGCGGCGCGACCCAGGGCGAGTGGAACGCAGTGAGCGTGCCGACCGCGTAAGCCCCCAGCCCCGGCCAGTTGAACGCCGGCAGCCGTGCGTCGGCCAGACGTGGATAGCGCCCGCGCCAGCGGAAGAAAAAGTCGGCCATGATCACCCCGCCAATCGGCGGAATCACCGTACCGAGCAGAATCAGGTACGGCACCAGCATGTCGTACATGCCCAGCAGGGCGAGCAGGGTGCCGATCACCGCGCCGGCCAGGGTCACGGTTTTGCGCCGCCCGGTGCGCAGCAGGTTGCAGCCGGCGACGGCGAAGTTGTAAATAGTGTTGTCCTGGGTACTCCAGATATTCAGTAGCAGCATGGCCATTGCGGCCATGGCGAAACCTTGCAGCAGCAACACTTCAACCACGTCGGGCTGCTGATAGACGATCGCGCCGTAGGCACCGATCAGCACCATCAAGCCATTGCCGATGAAAAATCCGATCAGGCTCGCCAGCACGGCAACCCGTGCCGAGCGCGAGAAGCGTGTCCAGTTGGTCGCCTGGGTCGCGCCGCTGACGAAGGTGCCGAACACCAGCGTGATCGCGGTCGACCAGTCCAGCGAACTCGTCGGCACCACGCTGAGCAAACCTTCGAGGCCACCGACTTTTACCGTCGCGACCCACATCGACAGCATCAGCAGCAACATCATCGCCGGCACCGCGATGTACGACAGGATCTCCAGGCCGCGATAACCGATATACGCCGTGGCGCAGAACACCAGGCCGAACAGCACCATCAAGCCGAGCACTGTGCCTTGCCCCAGATCGAAGTATTTGCCGAGCACCACGGCGGCGGTCGCAGTGCCCCAGGCGTACCAGCCGATCTGGGTGAAACCGAGGATCAGGTCGCTGAGCTTGCTGCCGACTTCGCCAAAACAGAACCGCCCCATCAGTACCGAATTAAGCCCGCTCTTGAAGGCGATATAACCGAGGCCTGCCGCATACAGACCGAGCAGCAGGTTACCGACGATGATCACCGCCAGCATCTCGCCAAAACTGAACGCCACACCGAGCTTGCCGCCGGCGAACATGGTTGCGGTGAAGAAGGTGAAACCGAGCAGCACCATGGCGGTCGAGGCCAGGCCTTTTCGCGCATGCATCGGGACTTCGCTGAGGGGGTAGTCGTTGCCGGGGTCGTTCTGCGTCATGGGGCGTTCCTTGCTGGATTGGGGAGACGCGAAGCAAGTTGCAGTGGTCGTGCCAAAGACCGTTATGCGGATTATGTATAGCCGAGTCAGGGATTTCGGCGCGAAAGCAGTGCACCAGAACACATACAGGCCCAATGTGGGAGCGGGCTTGCTCGCGGATGCGCCCGGTCAGCCAATGCAGATGGCGACTGATACACGGCTTTCGCGAGCAAGCCCGCTCCCACAGTTTTGAACTGTGTGGGGGGCAGATGTCGGGGATGTCGCGGTAAGCCAAAAAGCACAGGCATAAAAAAACAGCCTCGGGGGCTGTTCTCTATTTTCCTGACAAAACATCAATCCTTTGTAGGAGTGAGCCTGCTCGCGATGGCATCGGCACATCTGAAATCAATGTGTCTGACAAACCGCTATCGCGAGCAGGCTCACTCCTACAGGGGGGATTGTGTTGGATCATTCACCGCGATAGATGCAACCGCTGGTGCAGGTCTCGTGAATGCGGATCGCGCTGAGTTCCGGCAGCAGGGGCTTCATTTCATTCCAGATGAATTTGGCCAGGACTTCGCTGGTCGGGTTTTCCAGGCCGGGAATGTCGTTCAGGTAGTTGTGGTCCAGACGCTCGTACAGCGGCTTGAAAATCGCCTTGATCTCGGAGAAATCGCGGATCCAGCCGGTGTGCGGATCGAGGTCGCCGCTCAGGTGCAGCGCCACCTTGAACGAGTGACCGTGCAGGCGTCCGCACTTGTGGCCGTCCGGTACGTGCGGCAGGCGGTGGGCGGATTCGAAAGTAAACTCTTTGAAAATTTCCACAGTATTTTCGGCTCTGTTCAGGTGGCGTTCGCCGCAGCGATTCGGGCAGGCGGCGAGTTTACCAGCTTGTGTTTGGCGATGCGGGAAAACACTGACTAAAGGGTCAGCAAGCGCTCGGCGAGGCGACCGTTGGCCGCCAGTTCGAGAAACTCGTCGCCCAGTCGCCGGCTTTCGTCCATCGCCGCGTGCCAGTATTTCTGCCGACTCGGCGCATCGCCCATGAAGCGCTTGAAGTCGTTACGATCCGGCAGTTTGCCGTAGGGCAGGCGCGCCAGATATTCCTTCGATGGCGCGAGCAGCAGCACGTCCTGCAAGCGCTCGACCGAGGCCTTGCGCCAGGGCAGAGTCTTGTCGAACCAGCCCGGAATCACCCGGTCGGTGAAGTGCGGATAGAGCACGATGCCGTCGCCGCTGTAGGGCAGGTCGAGGTGGTAGTCGAGCAGCCCGCCATCGCGGAACGTGCCGGCACCGGCACCCGGCAGGTCACGCACGCCTTCCATGACCATCGGGATCGATCCCGAGGCCAGCAGCGCCTGGCGCAGATTGCCGGCGTCGAGGGCGACGAAGCGCGACGGAAAGTCATTCAGCGCATTCAACGGCGGGGCAAGGCGCGGGTCGTGAATGATCAGGCGTTCGAAGTGCCGCGACAGCCGCGCGCGACCGCGCAGGTTATCGGCAATCACCGAGCCCAGCGCCAGACCGAGGCGGCCACGATGATCGTCGGCCAGGCGTCCGTGGCTTTTCACCACCATGATGTTCAGGCGGTAGTCGGCGTTGTTGAGGATGCTGGCGTCGCGGCCGTCGAGCAGGTCATTGAGCATGCGCTGCGAGCTCTGGCTGATCTCGGCCATGGTCACGCCTTTGTTGAAGTTCTGCTCGGCGTACAACTGACCGAGGCGGCGGATGCCTTCAGCGGCGTCCGGCAGACAGGCGCTGGCGAAGCGCCAGGAACCGACCGACGCGCCGATCAGCGAGCGCTCACGCGGCGCGCTCGGCAGCCACTCACCGAACAACGCCAGATCCAGCCCTTGAATCCCCAATGCCTTCGGCCCGCCGGCCGCACCGGGCAGGGTGCCGACGTCAGCGGCGTTCAGGCCTTGGGCACGAATGCGCGCCATGGCCCGAGGGCCGGCCTTGAGGGTAAGGGCAGGGAACTTGATGTGGATGGCAGTCATACCGGTCTCGATCGTTAGCAAGCTTTGGATTATAGGCGCACTACTTGACCCTGTGGGAGCGGGCTTGCTCGCGAAAGCGGTGTGTCAGTCGCCATCATTATTGCTGACCAGCCGCCTTCGCGAGCAAGCCCGCTCCCACAGGGTTTTGCATGAATCTGCAAATGAGGTTGGTGTCAGGCGCAATGATGGCAATTCAGTTTCAGTTAAGTTCGCACCGCTATGGTGCCGACCGTAGCTGCACATAAAAACACGGAGACACCCATGAAAACCCTGACTGCCCTGTCCATTGCCGCGATCATCGGCCTGACCGCCAGCCTCGCCCACGCCCGCGATCTTGGCCCCGATGAAGCCCTGCGCCTGCGCGACGCTGGTACTATCGTCTCCTTCGAGAAGCTCAACGCCACGGCGCTGGCCAGACACCCGGGCTCGACCATCACCGAAACCGAGCTGGAAGAGGAGTACGGCAAGTATGTCTACCAGGTCGAAATGCGTGATCCGCAAGGGCTGGAGTGGGATCTGGAATTAGACGCGGTCACTGGGCAGGTTCTCAAGGATCATCAGGATACGTAATGAAGGTTAATGTTCGCGCCACCAGCCGCACGGCGTTGGCGCTTGTAATTGTTTGCTCGGCGGCGATGGCCCGCGACCTCGATCAGGACGAAGCGCTGAAGCTGCGTCAGCAGGGCGTGATCCTGCCGCTGGAGCAGGTGCTGCAACAGGCGCTGGATCGCTATCCGGGGGCCAAACTGCTGGAGGTCGAGCTGGAGGAAAAGCACGACGTCTATGTTTATGAAGTCGAGCTGCTGACGGTCGAGGGCGTGGCGCGCGAGCTGCACCTGAAAGCCGATACCGGCCAATTACTCAAAGACAAGGAAGATTGACCGATGCGTTTGCTTCTGGTGGAAGACCACGTGCCGCTCGCCGACGAACTGATCGCCGGCCTGCAGCGCCAAGGCTACGCGGTGGACTGGCTGGCGGACGGACGCGATGCGGTCTATCAGGGTAGCAGCGAGCCCTATGACCTGATCATTCTCGACCTCGGCCTGCCCGGCGTTCCCGGGCTGGAGGTGCTGGCGCAATGGCGCGCCGGTGGCCTGTCGACCCCGGTGCTGATCCTCACCGCCCGCGATTCCTGGGCCGAGCGCATCGAAGGCCTGAAGGCCGGCGCCGACGATTACCTGACCAAACCGTTCCATCCTGAAGAACTGCACTTGCGGGTGCAGTCGTTGCTGCGCCGCTCCAAGGGCCAGGCCAATCAGCCAACGCTCAAGGCGGCCGGCCTGCATCTGGATGAAGGTCGCCAGTGCGTGATCCGCGACGGCAGCGAGATTCAGCTGACTGCCGCCGAATTCCGTCTGCTGCGTTATTTCATGCTGCACCCGGAACAGATCCTGTCGAAAACCCACCTCGCCGAGCACCTCTACGACGGCGAAACCGAGCGCGATTCCAACGTCCTCGAAGTTCACGTCAACCACCTGCGGCGCAAGCTGGGTAAAGCGGTGATCGAAACCCGTCGCGGCCAGGGTTACCTGTTCGGCGGGCAAGCTTCGTGAGGTCGATCCAGCGCCGTTTGAGCCTGGGCTTGATCAGTGTGATGGTGATCGTCGGTCTGGTGCTGGCGCAAACCAGTCTGTGGTTGTTCGAAGTCGGGTTGCAGCGTTATCTCGAGGCCGGTCTGCGCAACGACAGCGAAAGCCTGCTGGTCGCGCTGGTGCGTGGCCCGCAAGGTTTGCAACTGGATGAGCGGCATCTGTCACCGGCCTATCAGCGACCGTTTTCCGGGCATTACTTCCGCATCGATTTTGCCGACAGCCACTGGCGCTCGCGTTCGCTGTGGGATCAGGATCTGCCGCTGCTGGAGCACCCGGGTTTGCACAGCAACCTGCAACTGGGCCCGGACGGTCAGCAGTTGCTGGTATTGCGCTCGGACTATCGACGTCTGGGGCAGTCGATCTCGATCAGCGTCGCCCAGGATTACACCCCGGTGCGCGAGAGTTTCCAGCGCATGCGCCAGATCGGCCTCGGGCTGGGCCTGGCCGGTTTGCTGCTGATTCTGCTGCTGCAACGGCTGACGGTGCGCCGCGCGTTGAAGCCGCTGGAACGGGCGCGCGAGCAGATCGCCCAGTTGCAGCAGGGCCAGCGCTCGCAACTGGACGATCAGGTGCCGGTCGAGCTGGAGCCGCTGGTGGCGCAGATCAACCATCTGCTGGCGCACACCGAGGACAGCCTCAAGCGTTCACGCAATGCGCTGGGCAATCTGGGACATGCGCTGAAGACGCCGTTGGCGGTGCTTTTGAGTCTGGCGTCGAGCGAAAAACTCGATGCCCACCCGGAGCTGCGCAAGATCCTCAAGGAACAGTTGGAGCAGGTGCAACAGCGGCTCAATCGCGAGCTTAATCGCGCGCGGTTGTCAGGTGATGCGCTGCCCGGCGCGCTGTTTGATTGTGACGCGGAACTGCCGGGATTGCTGGCAACGCTGAACATGATCCACGGCGAGCATCTGGCGTTGAGTTACGTCGCGCCGCCGGGGCTGCAACTGCCGTGGGACCGCGAGGACTTGCTGGAACTGCTCGGCAACTTGCTGGACAACGCCTGCAAATGGGCGGACGCCGAGGTGCGTCTGAGTGTGATCGAAAGAACAGATGGCTACGCCCTGAGCGTTGAAGATGACGGGCCAGGGATTCCTGAGGAGCAACGCACTCAGGTGTTCAGTCGTGGCACGCGGCTCGACGAGCAGACTGACGGGCATGGCCTGGGGCTGGGAATTGTGCGTGATATCGTCGAGACGTGGGGCGGGTTGCTGGTGCTGGGCGAGAGTGAGTGGGGCGGGTTGAAGGTGGTGATCGAGTTGCCTAAACGCTAACCCCTGCCTGCCAAAGAACTGTAGGAGTGAGCCTGCTCGCGATTGCGCCGATACATTCGAAATCAATGTGTCTGACAAACCGCTATCGCGAGCAGGCTCACTCCTACAGGGACGGTGATGGTTTTCAGACCCGGAACTGATCCATCAGACTCTGCTGTTGATTCGCCAGGCTGTTCAGCGACTGGCTCACCCGCGCCGACTCATTGGCCTGTCCGGACAGCGATTCGGTCACGTCACGAATGGTCGCGACGTTGTTGTTGATCTCCTCGGCCACCGCGCTCTGTTCTTCCGCCGCGCTGGCGATCTGCAGGTTCATGTCGCTGATCACTGTCACCGCGTCGCCGATCTGGCGCAGTGCGGTCACCGCTTGCCCGACCTGTTCGACACTGCCCTGCGCCTGACGATGGCTGTTGCCCATCGACCCCACCACATCCTGGGTACCGGTCTGCAGTTGTTCGATGACCTGACGGGTTTCTTCCACCGACTCCTGCGTGCGGCGGGCGAGGTTGCGCACTTCGTCGGCGACCACGGCAAAACCACGCCCGGCTTCACCGGCACGCGCTGCTTCGATCGCCGCGTTGAGCGCCAACAGATTGGTCTGTTCGGCGATGGCGCGGATGGTTTCCAGCACGGTGCCGATCTTCTCGCTGTTGGCAGCCAGGCCTTCGACCTGAACCATCGCCGCGCTCATGTCGGCGGCGAGGGTGTCGATGCTCGCGGTGGTGCGGTCGATCACGGTCAGGCCCTGACGGGTGGCGCGGTCGGCGTCCTTGGCGGCTTCGGCGGCTTGCGCGGCGCTGCGTGCGACGTCCTGCGCGGTGGCGCTCATTTCGTGGGAGGCGGTGGCGACCTGATCGACCTGACGGTATTGCTGCTCCATGCCGGCGCTGGTCTGGGTGGCGATGGCCGAAGACTGGTCGGCGGTGTTGCGTGCGTCCTGCACCGAGCGTTTCACTTCGGCGATGATCGGCTGCAGCTTGTCGAGGAACTTGTTGAACCAGCCGGCCAGTTGACCGAGTTCATCCTGCTTGTCATAGGCCAGACGCCGGGTCAGATCACCTTCGCCACTGGCGATGTCTTCGAGCATGTTGGCCACGCCGAGGATCGGTTTGGTCACGCTGCGCGCCATCAGCCACACCAGCAGCAGGCCGACCAGGGCTGCGAGCACGCCAAGGCTCAGTTCGATCAGGGTGCCGGAGTTGTTGCTCGCGTCCAGTTGCTGCTTGAGCGCTTCGGCGCGGCTGACCAGCACCTTTTCCGGCACGTCGAGCAACACGCCCCACGACGGGCCGCCGGGGATCGGCTGGAACGGCGACAGCACTTTCAACTGGCCGTTGCTGTGCAGGCTGCTGACGCTGCTGCTGGCGGCGAGTTGACGCAGCAGTTCAGCGCCGCTGACGGTATCCACGGCATCCAGGCGCTTGCTCAGTTTGCTGGCGTCCGGGCTGTAGCCGGCGAGCAGGCCGGTGGGGCTGATGATGCTCACGGCGGTCTGGCCGTCGTAGAGTTTTTTGCTCGCGCCCTGGCTGATCGCCTGCAGGCTGTTGAGATTGATGTCCACCGACAGCGAGGCGATGACTTTGCCGTTGACCATCAGCGGGAAGACGATGCTGGTCATCAGCACGTTCTGACCGTCGATCACATAGAAGTACGGCTCGATCACGCACGGCTTGAGCGTGGTGCGCGGGCAGGTGAACCAGGCGTTGGCGGCTTGACCGCTGGGGCCGGTGCTGGTGTCGGCCATGTCGCTTTCCGGAAGGGCCATCGAGGTGACTTTGCCGGGAGTCGGCTGCGACCAGTACAGGGCGAAGCGGCCCTTGTCGTTGCTGCCCAGCTCGGCCTGACCGGCGAACAGTTCATCCTTGCCATCCAGCGCGTTGGCTTCGAACACCAGCGACAGACCGAGCAGATCCGGGTTGGCTTGCAGCGCGGACTTGACCTGACGGGTCATGTCTTCGCGCAGGTCGAAGGCATCGAGGAAGCGCTTCTCCGCCTGCTCGCGCAAAAACAGCACCTGCCGCGAGAAACCGTGACCGTATTGATAGGCGTCCATGAACTGCTGACGAATCCCGGCAGCCTGCACCTCACCCTGCGACTCAATGCGCGCCTGGGCCGACTCGGTCAGCATCTCCATGCTCGAAGCCTTCACCAGCTCGGAGCTGTGCTCCATGCGATACAGCGAAAGACCCACCAGCAGGGTCACGATGCCCGCCAGGCACAGGCCGGCGAGCAGGGTGATTTTCCATTGAATGGAAAGTTGTCTGAGCGACATGGAGACGTCCTTATTCGATAAATATCTGAGACTTTGCACTGTAACGGCCGCGTTTCGGCTTTCTTTATTGTTCAAGCGCAATATGACCAATTGCCGCATGCTGGCGATCAGATACCTGTGGTGAGGGGATTTATCCCCGATGGGGGGGCGAAGCCGCCCTCACAATCGTTCAGAGAAATTGCATAGTCAGGTTTGGCGACTGCTGCGCAGCCGATCGGGGATAAATCCCCTCGCCACACGGTTCTCCATTGCCCGTTACATTGATCTCCTTACCGCAGGGTTCTCCATTGCCCGTTACATTTCAGTTCAGCCGCTCGCTTTGACACCGCCGCCACTCTGCGGCACAGTGCGCGCCCTTCTAATAAGACCCTCTTTGCAAATCCGCCGGTTAACCGTTGGCGGACTCATCCTGTCTGGCGGTGATGATTTCATCGCAGTGTTTTTGAGGTAGTGAAATGAATGCAGTGATTGCTGCGGTCGGCGTCATGCTGATCCTCAGCCTGTCCCGTGTGCACGTGGTGATCGCCCTGATCGTCGGTGCGCTGGTCGGTGGCCTGACCGGTGGTCTGGGCATTGACGCCACGCTCAAGGCGTTCAACAGCGGCCTGGGTGGCGGGGCGACGGTGGCGTTGTCCTACGCGTTGCTCGGCGCTTTCGCCGTGGCGATTGCCAAGTCCGGCCTGGCCCATGCGCTGGCCGACAAGGCCCTGGCGATGGTCGATCGTCAGCATTCGACCGGCGGCGGCAGCGTCAAGTGGCTGCTGATCGGCCTGCTGTGGGTGGTGGCGATTGCCTCGCAGAACATCCTGCCGATCCACATTGCGTTCATTCCGCTGCTGGTGCCGCCGCTGCTTTATGTACTGACCAAGTTGCAGCTGGATCGCCGGTTGATCGCCTGCGTCATGACCTTCGGCCTGATCACCCCGTACATGGTGTTCCCGGTGGGGTTCGGCAACATTTTCCTCAACCAGATCCTGCTGGCCAACGTCAGCAAGGCCGGGGTCGATATCAGCCAGATCAACGTCATGCACGCCATGGCGATTCCGGCGCTGGGCATGGTCTTCGGCCTGTTGCTGGCGGTGTTTTTCAGCTATCGCAAGAAGCGCGTTTACGATCTGCAGAAGATCGAACAAGTCGAGCAAGTCAGCGTGGCGTACAACCCGAAGACCATCGCCATTGCCGGTCTGGCGATTGCCGCCGCGTTCATCATTCAGTTGCTGCTGGATTCGATGATTATCGGCGCACTGGCCGGGTTCCTGATTTTCTCGGCCTCGGGCATCGTCAAGTGGCGTGAGACCGACGACCTGTTCACCGAAGGCATGAAGATGATGGCGATGATCGGCTTCATCATGATCTCCGCCTCGGGTTTCGCCGAAGTGCTCAAGGCTACCGGCGAAGTGCGCTCGCTGGTCGAAAGCGCGGCGGCGTGGATCGATCACAGCCAGGCGATCGGCGCGCTGTTGATGCTGCTGGTGGGCCTGATGGTGACCATCGGTATCGGCTCGTCGTTCTCCACGGTGCCGATTCTGGCGGCGATTTTCGTGCCGCTGTGCGTGCAGCTGGGCTTCAGCCCGATGGCCATCGTGTGCATCGTCGGCACCGCCGGGGCGCTGGGCGACACCGGCTCGCCGGCCTCGGACTCGACGCTGGGCCCGACCTCCGGTCTGAATGTCGATGGCCAGCATCACCACATCTGGGACACCGTGGTCCCGACCTTCCTGCACTACAACCTGCCGCTGCTGGCGTTCGGTTGGGTGGCCGCGATGGTCCTCTAAACCCGCCAATCCTCTGTGGGAGCGGGCTTGCTCGCGAAAGCGGTGTATCAGAAACATAAATGTTGACTGACACGACGCCCTTCGCGAGCAAGCCCGCTCCCACAGAGGAATGCGGTGAACCCCCGCTCAACTTTTGCTTTCGCGTGCCGTTAACGCCTTTAACCACGCCAATAAAACCAAAAGAGTGAGCCCCCCCATGCGCTTGAGTCTCAAGGCCAAAGTCCTGTCCCTTGCCGTCCTGCCGGTGCTGCTCTTTGCGCTGGTCATCAGCCTGACCACGCTGTTTATCCTCCAGCAACAGGCGCACACCGAAGTCGAACAGACCCGCGAGCGCCTGCTCGCCGACGCCAAGGCCACGCTGCAAAGTTACGTCGCTGTGGCCATGACCACGATCAAACCGCTGTACGACGCAGCCGCCCCCGGTGACAACGCGGCGCGGGCGCAGGCGATCAAGCTGCTGTCGGGCATCCGCTACGGCAAGGACGGCTACTTCTTCGGCTACGACTCCGAGACCGTGCGCCTGTTCAAGGCCAACGACCCCGAAGGCGTGGGCAAAAGCTTCAAGGACAACCGCGACCCGAATGGCGTCTACGTCAACCTCGGCCTGGTGAAAGTGGCGAAGGAAGGCACCCACTATTTGCAATACAGCTCGCCGCTGCCGGGCAATGCCAGCGTGCTGGTGCCGAAACTCGGCTACACCGAGTACCTGGCGAAGTGGGATATGGCGGTCGGTACCTCGGTCAACCTCGACGGCATTGAAGCGCAAGTGGCAGTGGTCGAGGCGCAAGTGCAGGAGCGCATGCAAGGCGTGATCCTCAGCATCGTCGGCGTGGCGGTGCTGGTGCTGCTGGTGATTGCCATCGCGGGGATGCTGCTGGCCAACACCATTCTGCGCCCGTTGAACCTGATGAAAGCCAACCTCGACGACATCGCGGCGGGCGAGGGCGATCTCACGCGCCGGTTGAACATCACCAGCCAGGACGAACTCGGCGAACTGGCCGGCTCGTTCAACCGCTTCGTCGACAAGATCCACGGTCTGGTGCGGCAGATCACCGAGATGACCACGCAACTCACCGGCCTGGTGACCCAGGTGTCGGATCAGGCCCAGCGTTCCGATCAGGCGATGGAGCGTCAGCGCCACGAGACCGATCAGGTCGCCACGGCGATCAACGAGATGTCCGCCGCTGCCCAGGAAGTCGCCAAGAGCGCGCAGAACGCTGCGGTCGCCGCGCAGCAGACCGACGAAGAAGGCCAGAGCGCCAAACGCGTGGTGGCCGGCAGCATCAAACAGATTCATGCGCTGGTGGATGACATTCGCAGCAGCGGCGTGTCGCTCGACAGCCTGCAGCAGGACGTGTCGTCGATTGTCGGCGTGCTTGGGGTGATCCGTTCGATTGCCGAGCAGACCAACCTCTTGGCGCTGAACGCGGCGATTGAAGCGGCACGCGCCGGGGAGGCCGGGCGCGGCTTTGCAGTGGTGGCGGACGAAGTGCGGGCACTGGCCAGCCGCACGCAGATCAGCACTCAGGAAATTCAGGGCATGATCGATCGCCTGCAGGCCGGCACGCAGTCGGCGGTCGAGGCGATGCGCCGTTCCAGTGAAGCGGGCGATGGCACTTCGGCGCAGGCCAATCAGGCCGGGGCGTCGCTGGATGCCATGGCTGACCTGATCGCGACGATCAACTCGATGAACGCGCAGATCGCCAGCGCAGCCGAGGAACAAACCGCGGTGGCCGAAGAGATCAACCGCAGCGTGCATCAGATCGCGGTGGCGGTGGACAGCGTGGCGGATGAGACCCAGTTGGGCGCGCAGACTTCGCGCAGCCTGGCCGAACTTGGCCAGCGATTGGGCAAGCTGGTGGGCCAGTTCCGCATCTGATAATTGTGTGAATCCTCAAGCGGGCCCTCAACCTAGCCCTCTCCCGGGGGGAGAGGGAACCGACCGCAGCGTCTCGCGTCATACATCGACCTGAAAAAACCAGTCGATTATGGATTCAAAGCCGATCGCTCATGTGATGCCGCGCGCTTAAAACTTGGGCCTTAGTGCGCGGTATTTGGGGTTGGGTTCTTTTGCGTGGGGTGCAAAGGTATTGCGGGAATGGTAGCGGGAACTGGGTTCCCGCTGTTGGTCTTAGTTTGCCTTTATGAGTTTTTCGGCGATCCATTGTGCGATTTGCGGGACGACGGCGTTTCCGGCAGCGAAAGCTTCTGCAAGGTTGGCCGCATCCAGTCCGAGGCAAAGCCCATCATTTTCAGACGCTCGCTGCCGCTCAGCCATCTGATGCCATCCGTTCGGTTGAGCGATGAAAGTGGTACAGCCCATAGCGATTTGGGAGCCGGCTTTGTTTGCCAATAGAGTATTGGCAGCCCATGCATCCGCGGGGCGTGGCCAGTGCTGCGACTGAGACGCTGGAAGTATTGCTTCCACTGGCGCAGCGTCAGCCAGCAGCTCCATGGGGGGCATTCTTCGATGACCTGCGACCAGGAATACTCGACGACGTTGCTGGGGGACTCCGAAATATTGAGCATTAAGCACTCGCCAGAATCCCACATACCCGCCGTCCGCAAGGGCCCGGATGACTGTTTCAAAGTCTTGGCTATCGTTGATAGCGAGCAGGTTAACGACATTCTCAAGCACCACCCAGCGAGGTTGTGTTTCTTGGAGGATGCGTATGACTTCCCAAAACAATCCGCTTCGTTGGCCGCGCAGGCCTCGGGTTTTTTGGTTGCCGGGTCTGCTGCCGGCGATGCTGATGTCTTGGCAGGGAAAACCTGCGGTGATGACGTCAACGGGGCTGAGGTTGTGCGCGCCGCAGTGGCGCACGTCTTCGTATTGGGTGGCGTGTGGAAATCGGTCGGTAAGGACAGCCCGGTTGGTGGGGTTGAGTTCCACTTGCCAGGCAGTGCGATAGCCTGCGTTTTCGAATCCTGCATCAAATCCTCCTATGCCTGCGAACAGGCTTCCAATGGTGGGCTGGGGCATTTCTGCGCTCTTGTGGGCAGATGCTCAGGGCACTCGGATAGGAGGCTCGGGGCCTTCAGGTGGTTGAGTGTTCCGCAGCGCGGGCACTTGATTTGCAGTTCGGTGAAGCCTCGCGCGGTGGCGAGTTTGCGGTGGCATTGGCCACAGCGGATGTCTTGCATGGTTATGTCCATTGCGTTGCGGAGTCGTCAGTTCGACTCTTGGTGTTGATCACCATTGGATAGTTACGCGTCCGTCGGCACCGTCTGGAGCGGAGCTACCACCACGCCCCCCGCCTCCGTGGCCTGGTGTTTGGGGTTTGCGGTCGTCGTTCCAGGATGCGCCGGATTCGCCGCCGCCGCCGGCGCCGCCAAGGAAGCCGCTGTTTCGAGCGTTTCCGACAGGATGCCCGGCGACGCCAATGCAATCGTTTTCGTCTCCGCCCATGCCGGTACCGCCATGCGGTGCGTTGCCATCTAGTAAACCGCCTCTTCCAGCGGTGGCGATCAGGTAGGTACCGAATGAAGAGTTGCTGCCACCCCCACCTGTGGTGTCGGGAGTGGTAGCACCTGTACCGCCCGCACCTACGGTAATCGTTACGGAGACCACGCCGCGTAAGTCGACAAGCTTTCTGGCGATGCCGCCGCCTGAACCACCTGAGGGACCTGGAAAGGTAGAGGATCGCGCACCACCGCCACCACCACCGATTACGACGACCCATGCTTTGGTCACGCCTGAGGGTACGTCCCAGTTGTAAACGCCAGGTTTGGAATAGACGTTGCGACCTCGAAACGGGTAAAGGTCGGCGAGGGTTTTAGGGGTGACGATGGTGTTGGTTTCGGTTCCGGCTTTAACGGCGTACTTGGTCGCGATGCGCGCCATACCTGCTGCTTTTTCGGTGGCATGAATAATTTTTTCCGCAACGGCTCGCAGTGATTCGAGTTTTTCTTTGAGCCACAGCGTGCGGTTTGTCAGTTGTTTGATCGGCAGGTTTGTAACGCCGTCTGGTCCACCTACGACCGGGTCGGAGGTTTCGATCTGGTAGACGCCGGGCGTCCATTCGTTGGTTTCGGGTAAGTCGGCCATTAGCTGCTTCCATGGTTGTATTGGCCGTCGTAGCGGGCGACTGCGTTGTAGCGGATGGCGACAGACTGGTAGTCGAGTGAGACCAGGCGGCAGCGTGCCGGCGCGACGGACAGAAGAACGCGGCGCAGGAGCACCGCTTGGTCGTTGGTGATGATGCGTTTGAGGATGACGCGATACAGCGGCCAGATCGTTTGGGTGTTCTGCCCGGTGTCGGGGTTTGTTTGTGCCCCCTCTTGGAGGGTGACTTCGCCGAAGCCCAGCAGGCGGATGACCTCACGGATCGCCCAAGGGGTGCCCTTGAAACGGTGAAGTTCGATGGCGTTTTTGATGAGGTTGCGTTTAGCTTGTTCGGATTCGGCTAGTTGCCAGGCGGCTTCGTCGAGCAGTGAGAACTGGTCGGCCAGGTGTGACAGTAGTTTGGGTTTCACCAGGTCGATCAGGTAGACCAGCATAGCGTTGCGGTCGAGGTCGGCTAATGAATGGTCGATCAGTTGACACAGCAGTGCGAAACGTTCGTCGCCGGCCAACGCAGGTGATAGCGGTTGGTCAGCCATGGACCACCCCGGTGTCGATCAGTTTGATTGCGGTGCAGTGCGCCCACTCGTTGCTGTTCAGCTCACGAATTTTTTGCGGCATTTGCAGGTCGGCGCGATATACGCCCGGGACTTGTAGTGTGGCGGTGAGTTGTTCGGGTACGAGGTCGCGTCCGAGTGCGGCGCTGCACTCCTTCGCGTAGGTGTCGGCTGCTGTTTGGGCTGCGGCCATGGCGGCCCTGCGATCGGCGGTCTCGTAGAACGTGAGGTTTGCATTGATTTCATATTTGACTTCGATCGGGGCAATGGCGTGGACGGTGTCGCATAGCGGGCGCAGTTTTTCGCCGCTGATCTGGCGCTGGATGTCTTGTAGCAGTTGCGGTGTTGGCAGGCCGTCGGCGGTCAGTGGGTACAACGCCACGTGACCGTCGGGTTGGCCCTCGTCCGGGCCGTGTACGGCGACATCGACGATGGATTGGTGCACGGCCAGCGCGTGGTAGCGGTAGGCGGCTCGGCTGCCTGCGTTGCTGAAGGCTTCGGGGGCCAGGATGATGCGTTCGCGGTAGCGGTCGTCGTTTTCATCTTCGACGCCGTCGGCGGTGATTGTTGTGTTGCTGGCGATGAGGCCTGCTATGGGTGGGTTGCCGAGGACGTTGATCTGGCCAGCCGTCCAGCCGTTGCCCTGTTCACCCGCCGTCAGGCAGTTGGCGGTGACGGTCACTTGGGTTTGGTTGGCGGCCAGTATCACGTCTTTGTCGGTAATGAAAATCAGCTTGGCGTCTTGGGTGCTGACCTGTGTGCCGGTCCGGATCAATAGTGGTTGGGTTGGTGTGGTCGGTAGGCTGAAGCGTAAGGTGCAGCGTGCGGCTCTTGCCAGCAACCTGGGTGTGGCGACCAGTTCGCCGAGGTAGTCGAGGATTGGGCCGCGGGCGAATCGCACCAAGAGTTGTTCGCCGGCGTGTTGGATGCTCATTTGTAAGCGGGAGACGGCGTAGGCGATCTGGTCGATGTAGAGCCGTTCGATTTGGGCTGGGTACAGGGTTTTTCCGGACTTTTGTTCGTAGCGGGCGATCAGTTCAGCCTCGAGTGCTGCGGGGTCGATTTTGATGAATTGGGGTTTAGGCAGTTCGCGCATAAGGGACCTCGGTTAGCTGGGGTAGCTGGCCGGTGACACGCCATTGCACGCGCACGATGATTTGCTGGGCGTTGATTTGGGTGAGTACCGCGATTACTGAAACGCGCGGCTCCCAGTGGCGGATGGACTCGATGGCCTCGCGTACCAAGTGTGGCGTGACGCGGTTGGTGAGCCAGTCGAGGTAGAGGTGTAAGTTGCTGCCAAATTCTGGGCGATGTGGGTCGCTGCCCTTGGGGGTGGTGAGGATGATGCGCAAGGACTGGTCGATGTCGCGTAGGCCCTCGACGACTTCGCCGGTGGTACCGAGTGCGGGCTGCCAGTGGGCTGCGGTGATGCTTGTGTGGGGGATGGGCGTTGTCATTGGCCCATGATGCGAAAGCCTTAGGGCAACAAGCTTTTAATCGCGTTTAAAGAGAGGCAGTATCTGGCGCTAAAACCAATAAAAGGGCATGGAATGAGCCGGTTTCTTCTTTACATCGATATCTTAGGGTTCTCCGAGATGACCCGGGCCGAGCCTCGGAAAGTAGCAAGGGTCTATTCGATCCTCGATACGCTCAATGCCCATCATCAAACCAACTTCAGCACTATCGTTTTTTCCGACACCATTTTGGTTTACAACACAGCCGATGCGGATACTGATCATGCGCGAGAGGATTGCGTATGGTTGCTGACGGAATTCGCTGAGGATCTTCATCACCGATTGACGGGGCAGGACATCTATTTTCGTGCTGTCTTGGTTGAGGGGGACTTCACTCATTACAAACTGGATAACGTTGAATGCTTTTTCGGTGGTGCGTTGATTGATGCGCACAACGCTGAAAAAGGTATTCCTTCGCTTGGCCTTTTTATGAGCACGGAGTGCGTTAAATACAACCGTTTTTTCCGTACCGCTCCATTCAGTGATGAGTTCGAGTTCGTCTATCTCAATCGCAGCTTGGAAACGCTGAACAAGCTCTCAACTGGCCGCTATCCATTCGATCTCGAACTACCGGGTGACGATTACGCGCCTTATGTGCCGTGGCAGGTGCGTTTTTTGAAAGATGTCTATGTTCAAATGCGCTCTCACAAGTCTCCGCTCGTGCGAGTGAAGTTTTTAACTGCTTGGGACTTCTACTACAAACGTTATCCAGAGATGCTGCAAGCGCTGATCGAACACAATTTCGACCTTTCGGCACTTGGCCCCGCTGGCACATGGAAAAGCTTGGAAGCGACAATGGAAAGTGACATCAAATATTTCAAACGTATTGGCAGTGGTACCCCACTTTCAATGGCCCTCACAAAAAACTACAAAAAGAAGAAATCTCCTCCAACGAAGAAGCCCTAGTGTTTGTGATGATTAGAGTTTCCTCCTCCGTCCATCACGGTTCCTGTCGCGTAGACATTGCCTTTCACCAGCAGGTTGCCATTAAACGCAACCTGTTGGATGTCGAGAGTTGCCGTCGGCGCTTTTACCACCACCGGTTGATTCGCTTGAATTGTGATATTCCCTCCGCATTTCAGAATTAAAGCGCCCACACACTCCAGCGTCATCAACCCGGTCGCCTGGTCGTATTTGGTCACCGTTCCATCGCTATACCGCACATAGTCCGTGTCCTCATCCACCACCGGTGGTGGCTCTGCGGATGAATAGATCCCGCCAAGGTAAACCCCACCCACGCCATCCGCATTCAGCAGCACCGCCACCTGTTCGCCCAGTTCGGGCATGAGTGGGCGGCGTTGGGTGCCTTGGGTGTTGCGTTGGGGGATTTGGAGCCAGTAGGTCTGGAGGCCGTCGCGGTCGTCTAGGCGGACGCGGATGCGGCAGGTTTTGTGGTCCAGTGCGGTGACTTCGCCGTATTCGAGGTGGGTGGTCATGGGGGGGCTCATTTTCTCTGATGGGTTTGGGGTGAATGGGCTGGCCTCTCGCGAGCAGGCTCACTCCTACAAGTAGTTGTGGGGTGTTTGGGTTATGGGTGTGGGATTCGGGTGACTTGTTGGGTGGTGGTGTAGCCGCCTTGGCGGGTGATGCGGTGGGTGGATGAGGTGATGAGGTAGCGGCCGTTGAGTTGGCCGGTGGTGAGTAAGGTGATGACGTTGCCGCTGGTGAGCTGGGGTTGGCCTTTGGTGGTCCATTGGCCGGTAGTGCGTTGGCGGTTGGCTTGAGCAAGTTGGGCTTTGGCCTGGGCTTGGGATTGTTCTGTGGAGGTGGTGCGTTGGCGGCTTTTTTGGGTGTCGGCGCTGGTGGTGGTTTGGGTGGCGCTGCTGGGGGCGGCGACGGTTTGGTTGTTGACCTGGGTGTAGGTGATGAGTTGTTTTTTGACCGGGTCTTTGTGTTTGATTTCGATGGCTTTGGGGAGGGTTTTGATTTGGTCGCGCAGGTGGATGTTGGCCAGATCTGTTAAGCGGTGTGTTGCGACGGGGGCGGCGTTGGTAAGTTGGCTGATGGCGTGGAAGACGAGTTGCTGGCCGGTGATTTTGAAGGCGTAGTCGTAGGTGGCGGCAAGGTTACGCAGGAAGGTCAGGTCGGTTTCTTGTTGGGTCAGCCTGTCGAGCGGGATAGGTTCGATGTGGCCAACTAAGGTCAGGCCTTGGCGTGTGGCGATTTGTTGGGCGATGGCGGCCAGGGTGAGGTTTTCGTAGGCGCGGTGTTCGAGTGTACGCAACGGGCCGGTGATGCCGGTGGCCAGGGCGTGGATGGTGACGGTCGAGGGTGGGCCGTTGAGTTCTACTTCGTCGACTTCCAGACGGCCGAGGGTTCGGATGGGGGCGCCTTCCCAGCCGATGGATAAGGTCAGGGTGTCGCCGTGGCCTGGGTACCAGGCGTCGCGCCAGTGGCCTTGGGTGTCTTCGAGTTCGACGGCCAGGCTGTCGGCCTGGCCGGTCAGGTGGTCGGTGTAGGTCAGTGACAGCAGGTGCTCGCTGACATCGCGGGTGATGTTGTGTTGTTGGTAGGTCAGCACAAAGCGGGCTTGTGGGACCTGTTGCGGGTTTAGCGCATCCATGGCGGGAGATCCTGTGCGGTGGGTTGTGCTGCGAGCAGCGGTATGACCAAGGTCAGGCCCGAGGGCAGCGTGCCGCTGAGCGGCACGTTCGGGTTGGCTTCGACGATGGGCCAGTAGCGATGGGCATCGCCGTAATAGCGCCAGGCCAATTGGTCCCAGCGCTCGCCTTCGGTGGTGAGGTGGGGAATGAACATCAGACTCTCCGGGTGAGGACGTCGGCCGCCAGCTCGGCCAAGCGGGTGTTGGCGCTGTCCAACACGGTGACGGCGTTGTCGAGGGCATCGTGTGAGGCGCCGAGGCGGTCGACGATGTTGGCCAAGTCGACCGGGTTGAGGCTGGCGCGTGCGCCCATCACGCTGCCTAAAACATCCTCGCCCAGCCGGGATAAGTCGGCGCCGTCACGCAACAGGCCTGCCATGTTGATGAAGCTTTGCAGCGGCTCTATGGCGCGTGCCGTGACGCCCAGTAATTGCGGGACTTGGCCAAGGATGATTGAGGGGTTGCCGGTTTTGACGGCTTGGTAAAGGTTTTGTCCGGCGCGCAATACGTTGCCGGCGGATCTGGCCTGGCTGATGACGCGCTGGGCCGTGCTGGGCGCCGACGCCTGGCGTGAGATCACCCCCGGCGAACCGTGTGCTGCCGCGGTGTCGCTCACAGTGGGATCGAGTAAGCCCGGGTGATGGGGCTTGCGAGTAAACGCCCCCGTGTATTCGCGCAGACTGATTTGCACCGTGGCGGCCATCAACTGGCCGGTGGCCGTGGCACGGCGCACCGTGTTGCTCAGGTGCGTAATGACGTAAGGCCCCAGGTATTCGCCGCTGCCCATCACAAACGCCAGGGGCTGGTGCTGACTTTTGGCCTGGCGCAAAGCGCGCAAGCGTTGTTCGGGATTGCCCAACACCGGGTGCAGTTCGAGGGTGAGGTTGCATTCATTGAGGCCTTCACCGATCCATTCCAGCAAAGGCTTGCCCTGAATACGTGAGTGCTCGGCCCAGTCGGCGGACCCGCTGTGTTCCATGGCGGTGATACCACCGGTCACGGTGAACTCTATGTCGCCCAGAATGGCAAACATCAAACGCCCCTCAGCTCTGACGGCCCGTAGCTTCGGCGGCGGGTGTCGTGAAGGTAGCGTTCCATCATGCGCATCCATTCGGTGTAGCCGGCTTGTAGCCCTTGCTGGATCGCATCGGTGCCAACCCCTGCGGGGATGTTGATCTGCGGCGAGAAATGAAAAGTCATTTGGCCGGCTGCCCCTGCGCTTGCGCCACCGGACACAACGCGTGAGGCGACCATCGTGCTGGCTTTGGACACTAGCAGGGGATTAGGTGGCGCCATGTCGACACGACTTTGCGCAGCCATGCCCAGCGCCGCCTGGCGCACCAAGCCCGCATGAGCGCTGATGCCCATGGCCGCGCCTTGGCTAATGTTGGTGCCGTAACCGATGAACACACGGCTGGGCGACTCGATGCCGAGCGTTTCGGTGAACCAGCCTTTGACGGCGGCGCCGATGCCGATCACGCTTTCTTTCAAGGCGCCAGCGCGACTTCTGATGCCATTGACGAGACCGGTGATGAGCAGGCTGCCGAACTCGGTGAATTTGCCGGGCAGTTCAACGCCCATGTAACTCATAACGCCAGCAAATGCGCGGTACAGCCAGCCTAGGGGGGAGAAATTGACGAGCACAGCGAGGATGCCAGACAGGCCACCGCTAAACCCCGATTTCACCTCTTGCCATAAGCCGGTGAAAAACGTCTTGATGGGCTGCCAATGCCTGTAAATCAGATACGCCGCCAACGCTATGCCGGTGACCAGCAAGCCGATCGGGTTCATCAGCAAGGCCCGGCCCAGCCAGAGGATGGCTTGGCCCGCGAGCTTTATCCCGAATAACAATGTCCCGCCCAGCACCTTGCCTAACAACAATCCGCCTTGAGCGACCAGCTTGAGTGGGCCGGTCAAGGCGATGAACATGCCGCGCAAGAACAGCCCAGCGTATTTGCCGACCGTGCCAAACCCCGCCCCCATGCGTTTTAACGCTGTGATCAACGGGACGAACCGGCCCATATGCCACGCACTGCGCAGCAAGGTGAACTTGGCGGACAACGAGGTGACCGCGGTGGACATGGCTACAAACGGCGCCATGACCAGGTTGGCCCCATACGCGAGACCGATGAAGGCCATTTTGCCGAGCAGCAGGCCACCGACCAAGCCGACCACACCCTTGATCAAGGCCGGGTTTTCAGCCGCCCACGTCGAGAACGAACGCATCAATGGCACCACCGCGCGGCTGACCTCGACGATCGCGGGCAACAGCGCATTGCCGACCGAAATGCCGATGTCGGCCAAGTTGATACGCAGTTCTTTCAATTGCTCTTTGGCGCTGCCCATCCGCTTGGCCCAATCGTCATCGAGCACGCCTTTGTCGGCGGCGTCTTTACCGCCCTGCTGGATGCCGCCCAAATCTTTTTGGTTGGCCAGCGCCGGACGAATGAAAGACAACACCTGCTGATCCGCAAACAACTCGCCGAGTTTGTAAGCCTCGTCCAGCCGCGCCAGTGCAATTTGCCGCTCGTGCTCATCCTTGATGTGCAGCGCCTTGCCGTACTGCGCTGCTGCGGCCGGGGCTTTTTGACCCAGGTGCTGGGTGAGAATGTTGATCATGGCCTGGGCGGGCGACAGCCCCTGGCTGACCAGATTCTTCATGCTGCCTTTTAGATCGATGCCGGCTTTTTCGAACGCCTTGAGCGTGTCGGGCGCGGTGATCTTGGACAGGAAGTTTTTGAAGTTATTGGCGGCTTCGTCATTGCTGCCAGCGCCGCGGCGGGCGATCTGTAACGAGGCGCCAATCTCTGCCACGGCGCGCTCCCCGGTGATACCCAGCGCGGCAAACTGCGGGGTTAATTGCGGCAGCCACTTGGCCATGTCGGCCAGCTCGAACTGGCCGCTTTTGCCAGCGAAGGCCAGCATGTTCATCGAGCGCTCAAAGCCGGCGGCGCCGATGTTGAGGTTGTCATTGAGCGCAATCGCCACCGCCCCCAAGTGATCCATGCTGGCGCGGGTGGCGGTTGCGGCTTTGGCCATGACCGGGGCGTAGGCCGCTAACTCTTTGAGGTTGGCAATGCCGCCGGCGATTAACACCGCGGTGCCTTTGGCGACGTCGGTTTGGGCCTGGTTCCACTCCAGTGCGGCGCCACGCATGGCCATGCTGAGGCGGGCTTCTTGCGCCGGGTTGAAGCCGCCGGTGATGGCAATGTCGCGGGTCTGGTCTTGAAAGTTGATGGCGGTTTTCATCGACTGAACGATGGGCGCACCCAACGCCGCGCTTGTGCCGGCGGTTTCCATGGTTTGGCCACGTAAGTCACCGCGTTGGGTTTTCAGCGCTGCACCGCGGGCCATGCTGGCCGTGAGGCGTAGCTGTTTGGCGTTGAGCTGCTCGAGGGTCTGGCCCACTGCATCGTACTGCTGGCGCAGCCGTTCGATGCCCACACCGCCACGGGCCAAGGACGCCGAGAGCTGGTTGCCGATTTGCTGTTGCTTGGCCGTGAGCCCCTCCATGGCGTGGCCTAATTGGCGCACGGTGGTTTTCGCCGAGCCAAACGCTGCGTTGAGGCTGCCGGAAACCACGGCACCAATTTTTAAACCGACGAGGACTTCGTTCGCCATCATTGCTACGCTTTGGGAATGATTGAAAAAACCGCTCTACGCACCGCGCAAATTCTGTATGCACTGGCCGTTGGCGCCGGTGTGCTTTGGCTTGCCTGGCTGTGCCTAATGCATCTGCCGTGGTGGGCGGCGGTGGTCGCGTTCTGTTTGGGGCTGCCCCTTTTGGCCATGGCGGCCGCCCCGATTGCTGCGGGCGGCGCGTTGCTGGCCGGGTTGGTGGCGGGACTGGTGACACTGATCAGCTGTTCATTGCTCGGCGAGCTCGAGCCGGCGATTAATCTCACGCTGACACACGTCGACCCAGCGCCAGTAATCGACCATGTCGAGCCGTTCGATCTCAGACGGCTGCATTTTCAGCACCAGCAGCAGTGCTTCGTCCCAGGACTGGAGCAAGGGCTCTGCCGGCTGCCATTTCCCGCAACACCTCGGTGGCAAGGGTTGAGTCGGCAATGTCGAACTCGCCGAGGTCTTCCAGCGTAATGCCTAGCAGCTTGGCGACCAGCAGGTCTTCCATCGCGCCTTCGTCTTTGGTCACCGCCTGTGCGGCGCTGATGTCTTTGCGTTTGAGGCGCGTGATGGGCAGCGTCGAGACGAGCTCGCCAGTGGCGCTGGTGAAGGGGAATTTGAGGGTGAAGGTCAGTGCGTCGGTCATGGTCATTGCTCCAGGTTCATCAGTGGCCTGTCAGAAGAGCGCTGATGGTGGTGGAACGCTGAGCGGCTGACTTTTAATCAGATTTAAAGAGGCGGCATCGCGTGGCGAAATTGCCTTATGATCATCCGGCCAAACACAAGTCTGTAGCCAAAAAGGAGTAAGGCAGGATGAGTACTGATCACAAAGAGCAACTCAATTCACTGATCATTCAAATTCTGAAAAAAGTTATAGATGCATGTCCAGCGCAGGTCGAGCTCAATGCTAATGCATTTGGTATTGACACTGAGTCGTTCGACGCATGCGACATCCCCAATTCCTTCAACAGCGCTAAATCACAAGAGAATTTACTGAGGGATACGCTTGACTGGTTAGTCGCTGAAGGTTTTATCAGAGTTGGAAGCAAGCCTGACCATTACGTTGCGACGTCCAAATCTGTAGAGCAGTATGAGTCCATACTGGAAGCTCAAAAAAAATAAAAAAAGGGGCAGTCAGTTGTCAGACTGGCTGCCTTTAATCACCACACCGCATTGAGGTAATGCGCCTACAGGCCGTATTCACGCTGTTGGCACAACGTTATCCAAGGCTTTGTTGACCGCAAGCTCCCCCAGCATCACCACTTGCGCAATCCCTAGCAAAGTATTGCGGTTTGAACCTTCCAGCATCCCCGCAAAATTACCAAGCATGACGGCGGCTGACGCCAAGGATTCGCAGGCATTCGCCAGCAGCGATTCGGTATCGGATTGCGGGTTGACCATGAACATATCGCTGGGGCTATAGGGGGTGGACATTATCTTTGCGGGTGCGAGGTAGTGGTCGAGCGCACGCTCGGCCGCTTCGTGGAGTTTTTTCGAATCGAGTGATTCATAAGGCGACACCGGGTCGGTGGCAGGCGCCGTAGGTGGATTCGTGGACATCAGCTGGAACTCCCGAAAAAAGCCGCTTGAAAAAGTGTGAAGTGCTACGGCCATAGCCGTTGACGCCTTCTGTTCGATGAGGGGGCATGCCCCCTCACTTATCTGCCTGACCACTAGTTTGGCAAACGGCGGCTATCCAATACTCGATTGACGATGAGCTCACTGAGCATGATTACCTGATGCAGCATCAGCATGGCACGGCGCTGTGACTGGTCGACGGCGTCGCCGATATCACGCGCCATGTCAGTGGCGGCGGCAAGCGACTCGCAGGCTTCGACGAGCAAGGTTTCTTCGTCCACCGTTGGATCAATCAGGAATATCCTGTTTGACTTACGCGAAGGTATCGAGATCTTCAATGCCCCAGGATTGAGGTAAAAGTTGATGGCGCGGTCTGTCGCCTCTTTTATCTTCTGAGGTTCAAGCGCTGGATCGTACGGGATCGGATCAGTATCCGGAGGGTTTGGCGTTACCTTGAACATATCGACTCTCTATCTTTAAAGAATGAAGAGCCGTCACTCTCGCTACCAAACGAAGGGTGGCGGCCACGCGTGGGTTGGTAGACCGGTCAAGATAGCAAACCCCGGCGCTCACGAATGAGCCCCACGCATGGCCACCATAAAAAGCTGAGCCTCAAAATAGAGACTGCATTAGGGCCGCCATACGGCTATCAAGAAACGGGCTACCAAACCCGATCACTGTTTTGCAGTGACAGGAAAACGATATAGCCCATCCCATAGCCGTGTAAGCCGGCGGATTCTGAAGCACCCGTAGGCAACGGCGCAAGGTGCTGTAGCCTTTATGGCGTAACAGTTGGTGTAATTTAAACGCGATCAATCAGCCGTGTTTAAGCGCGGTAAATCCTTAGAATCTTCCGACCCACATTTGGTGGTTTATCGCGAGCATGACGTTTGATTGGATGCCGCTACGTGACGCCAATCCTACCTGGAAAATCCAGTGGATGACGTACGCGTGAGCGTAGGCTTTTGAGTGGGTACTAGCGTTGGGCGTTCGCCCGAAACACATTGTTGGTAGGTAGTTACTGCGGTCGGGGATGGAGCCTTCCCTTTGACGCAAAGGGAGGCAGCTATGCGAGGCGCCAACAAAGCGACTCAATGCCCATTTTGGCACCCTCGCACAGCCACCATAAACGTGACCGGTTTGTAAAAAAAATGGCGACTGTATGCCAGCGATTGAGTTGCGGATTTCGCAATGCCGGAGTGATCAAGGGGCCGGCGTACAGTCGTCATCAAAAGCTCAGGCAGTGAGCAACCGGTCCTGTCCATAGAGGCACTTGCGTGCTACTGGTTGCTCTGCTTGGTCACTGTGGGCGGTGACGGGAGACAATATACCGGTGGGCTGACAGATGCGCTGCCGGGGGATTCTGTCTTGGTTGTAGGTAATTGCAACGGATTCGGTAGCCTTATAGGGCTGCATTTGAAGGACGCGGTATGTAGCGCAAGTTCGCAAGCGAAACCGACTACAACTTTTTAAGGTTGGCCTTCGTAAGCGTGGCAGTTAGTGTGGCTGCAACGTTGCCGCCAACTGCGACCGAGTGGTCCACTTGAGGCGGTGGCCGGCGGCAATCAATGAACATGGACAATGAGGTTTTGTAGATGGATGAGGAAATCACGCTTGAGTACGAAGGTGTCGAATACACTGCTACCTACAGCGTGTTTGGGGACACGTTGACGGTCTACTTGCCCAACGGTGACGCGCGATCGACTGAGTTACGTGGGTTGCCTGTTGAGTCAGCTGCGTTGGTGCATTTGAAGGGTTACGCGCGTCTCGTCAGTTTGAATAAAAAATAAGGGGAGTTAGGTATGTCGGCGAGGATTTTCGAGTGTGATCGTGCTGCTGAGATTCGACCTCATCTCGCAGGTGTAGATGGCGAAATTCTTGACGTCTTGCGTGAAGCTAAAATCCTCGCCCGACGCTTTTATCGGCTTACCGGGAAACCACTGGGGATTACTGGCGAGGTGGCTGAGTATGAGGCCGCTACGAAGCTAGGCTTGAAATTGCATAGCGCCAGACAGGCTGGTTACGACGCGACTATCTTGCGCAATGGCCACGAATTACAGATACAGATCAAAGGGCGATGTATCGCCAATCCAGCCAAGATCAATGGTCGCTTGGGTAGCATCGATTTGACTAAGCCCTTTGATGCTGTGCTGCTGGTTTTGCTGGATTCGGAATTCAATGCGTTTGCGATGTACGAGGCAAGTCGTGCTGCAGTGGTTGCCGCATTAGAACGACCGGGCTCCAAGGCACGCAATGAACGGGGATCTCTTGGAATTCGTCAGTTCATTGCGATAGGGACGTTGTCGTGGAAGTGTGACTAAATTTATCGAACGATGATGTACGTAAGAATGTACGCGATCAATCAATTAGCTTTAGAGGTATGCCCCTCGGCTCAGTCGTAATGGGGAGCCCTGGTCGAGGATCAGAGTCTAACGGGTCACACATAAAGGGAAAGGGCTTAATCAGTTCCTGGCCATTAAAATCGACATAATCAATCAATAAGCGACAATTTTCTTTAAATCCATGCATTTCTTTCAGAGGTGCGCTCCGCATGCGCTCAATAAACGAGGGGATCAACTCACTGTTGGAAGCGATAGCAGCGTAGGGTTTTCCGGGTTCAATTAGCTTTCCATCCAAATCACTTTTCAAGCGGTAACTCGTCATTCTTCCTTGGTTAGTCCTGCCCTCAATTTTAAAATTCAATAGCGTAGCGGTACGGGTCCCCTCGTTGGTAAGTGTAATACTAATTTGGTGAAAGTTTCCGCTAGGAATTACTGCTTCGATGACTGCGCTCTTGGGGTCCAGAAATTTTTTAATTGGCTCTGACGCGTAAATTGAAACAATAGTTAAAACCAATCCGGTTATTACGATTGGCGCACTCAGGAGGCGCATCCAACCTTGGATTGCACTGCAGTGACGGCACTTTACCGCTTTGTCTTTTATCTCTTCCTTGCATGCGTAGCACTCTTTCATTATATACCTGTAAAGCTATTTTCTTGCGGCAAGAGTGGAAGCGGTCAGTTGCTTATGTGTGATGTTGCAAGCTAGAAGTTCTGGATTTTTGATCGAGCTTAACACTGCCATCGCTGCAGCAGTCGTCTCGCTCGATCAATTATCAGCTGATTTTTTTAAGGATGTTTGCGATTTTTAAAGTAAGATCATTAACCTTGACTGAAAGTAGGCGATACTCATCCGTCACTTGCTCTTGGCTTTTGTTCGCCAGAAAGAAAAGTTTGCCTGCTGCTTCTAGTATCGCTAAAACGAGCTCTCCATCCGGATCAATGTTATTGACTCGTACCCAACGATCAATAGCGCCGCGAGAGAGACCGTGCAATTCTTCGTGCCAGGCAACCCGATTAACATAATTGAGAACCGCCCGCTGAGCGTCGATCCTGTTGTTAAATTCGATCATTGTAAGATTGACCTCCGTAGAGTCTCCATCCAATGTGGGACGACATTGACAGCTTGTATCGCTGCACTGACTTCCTCAGGGGTGATGCTTTCTCCGTAACCGCGGGTAGAAAGCAAGCGAGCACGCGTGAGCACCTCAAATACTTGAGGTTCGATTACCAGGCTCGGCTCAACAAGCAACGGAGATTTCCTAGAGAAAATTGGATTGCCGATGGATAGCGAGTGGCATGTTGCAAAATTACGAACTGCCAAAAATATGCAAGACAAATGGAAAGTTGCACTATTTGAAGAGAGCATTAATTCCTTATAAGCATTTTCGAACAGTATTTTGAACTTCTTGCAATCCTCCGTCCCTGCTTGATATTTTGCGGGACTGCCAAGATCTTTTAAAAAATCCGAACCATCAGGAGAGAAAAGTAGCTTTGACTCTAAATGCAGATGCCAGGCAAAGGGATTGCCTTCTTTCCAAAGCGCTTTTAGCCGATCATATCTATACAGTGAATATTTTTCAGTATCGATATTGGGCGCCGGCCTATCAGTGCATGCAAGAAGATCGACATCCGAGCCCATGTCAATTTCCCCGCGGCAAATAGAGCCAAAAGCATAAATATGCATATTCATCGACGTCCAAACCGTTTTACTAAAATTGCAGTAAGAAATGCAAAACCAACCAGGCGTGTGGCAGCGATGATCGATGAAAACCAAGTCGGGTATTCCTTTGGGATACTTATGCCAAAAAATACACCTGGCGAGGCGAGAAAACTATCAAAGTAAGACTTTAAATCCAACGGATTGTGGTAATTGTAGGTATCAAAAAACGCGATCAGCAGATGAATAAAGAAGATTGTTCTTAATAATTTTAGAGTGTTTTCGCCGTTCCCCCAGATCATATCGAGGGCTCTAAATTCAATCCACTTTATAAGTTGAGGGATTTTTTTCCAGCCTGGGTATTTTTCTCTGTAGTATTTTTCACTAGAGGACCAAGACTTTTTCAAGTAGTGAGATGTAGCGTCCAGCTCTTGAGAGATGGCCCTGTTCACGGCTTTAGCGTCGCCCGTTTGTTGGAAATTCATCCGGAGAGATCTGGCAAACCGCAGCTTTAGATTTTCCTCCCGTGGTGCTTCTCTCTCCAAAATATCGTCGTCAATCTGGCAGCGTTCGAAGGTCGCATACTTGAAGTTGCATCCGGGAAATGAAGACTGATGTAGGTTACAGCCGATAAAACGACATCCAGTGAAGTCGCAGGTATCGAATACGCAATTATTAAAATAACAACCATCAAAAACGCAGTGCTGAAAAGACACTTTGCGAAACGTCATTTTAATGGCGTTTAGTCGAACATAAATCTTAAATGCATAGTCTACAGGTTGATTCGTGATATCTTTTTGGACGTAAAAATCCGTGATAACTTCGCGGTTACCAACCTGGAGTTCTGGGCGAGGCATGACTTCTTCATTCGCTGCATTTTTCTGCTCTTCGATCTCTCCCTTCGCGGCATTCACCTGCTCTTCGATCTCTTCCTTCGCGGCATTCACCTGCTCTTCGATCTCTTCCTTCGCCGCAATCACCTGCTCTTCGATCTTTTCCTTCGCTGCATTCACCTGCTCTTCGGTCTCGTCTTTGGCCGCGGCGGTGTTGATTTCATCCGTTGAGTCATGGGTTTCGTCCGTCATAATTTGGCTCGCGCTGCCTCGAGGGCTCGTTTTGTAGGCAGTAATAGTGACCTAAAGCCCCCATTACTTCAAAACATCCTGTATGCCTTATAAAAAATTAGTCTACACCAACTCATGGCTGGGGCCAGGTAACGCGGTCGGAAATCGCTTTCAAGAAATTCCTAAATTTCTGTTGTACCTCGCCAACTGATCCTCCCCACCCACTCGAAAAATATTGGCTAGATAATCCAACAAAACCACCTCTTCCCCATTGATCATCTGCCGCACATACGTCGCCGAAAACGGTGTCTCATACTTCGTCGGATCCCGCGGCTTATGCGTGCCCAGCTGATACTCCTTCCCGGTGATGGTCATGGTCGTGACCAACGGAATCTCGTTCATCAGCCCGCCGTTATTGAACACCTGCACGTTGGACCGACACTGCAACTGCACACTCTTGAACGGCGTGACCAGCTTCCTGGCCGCTTCAAAATACAAGCTGTTCCAAGTGATTTTCCCTTCCAGCTTGTCGATGCCATCCGGCAGCTCAATCAGCCCGACCATGCCCAGCCCCTGAAAGTCGCTCATGACGGTTTTGAGGGTGCCCAGGTCGATCTCTTCACACTTGCCAAAGAAGCTGGCGCCATCCAGATACAGGTTGGCGTTGGTAATGCGGTGTGCGCTAAAGCCTGCCATTTATGCGGCCCCCAGGTTGACGAGGTAATCCCCGGTGATTTCGGTTTCGAAGGTGCCGCGTTCGAACGGCAGCGGTACGGTGAGTTTGTAGTTGAACAGTGCGTGGCCTTGTTCCAGTTCGGTTTGTGGGTTGCGGGCTGGGTCGTACCAGCATTCGCCGCCGAGCAAGGCGCCGTCGCCGATGAGTTTGCGCAGGAACAGGTTGACGCTTTCGGTGATGCTGGTGATGAGCGCGGTGGTGATGGGTTGGTCGACGAATTGCAGCGCGCTGTAGCGGATGGATTCGTCGATGACGTCTTTGGTGCGGCGCACGTTTTCGAAGTTGCGCATGTGGGTGACGGAGGGCCAGGCCCCAGTGCGGTTGCCCCACAAGCGCAGGCCGGTGCCATAGGCGTTGAAGACGGTGGTGATGCCGTTTTCGTTGAGCAGGTTGACTTCGCTGGTGGCGTCGTCGATGCGTGCGGTGAGTGGGCGTTCGAGGCCGATGACGCCCAGCAGCGGTTGGTTGGAGCTGCTCCACCAGTAGCCGTGGTCGTTATCGATTTTAGCGCGCAGGCCGGCGGCGCGGATGGATAGTGGTTGCAGGCGGTCACCGTTACTCGCGGCGTCGTAGACCCTGACGTGGGGGTAGCACAGGCGCACCCGATCGCTGCTGGTGTTGAAGTTGAGGGTGCCGGCCGGGCCGCGGCCTGCGATTACCTGTTGCACGGTGGCGCCAATGGGCGCGTCGACGTAGGTGACGCCGCCGACCTGTGTGGCCGCGACGGCTAAGCCGGCGGTGACGGCGTCGAGGGGGCTGAAGCCTGGGGCGATGAAGATTTTGGGGAAGAAGCCCAGCAGGTTGTAGCTGTCCTGAAAGGCTTTTAAGCCGGTGCGTCGGCCGGCTTCGGTGATGCTGCCGATGATGTCGGCTGGGGTGACTTTGCCAGGGTCGGTGTAGGTGTATTCGACGCTGACTTGTGCGTTGGCGGGGATGGTGCCGGTGGGCAAGCGCGTGACTTGGCCGGTGTGCATGGCGACGGTGTAATCAGTGCCTTGCTGGTAAGCGTCGGTGCCCTCGGCGGGCCTGAGTTGCAGCCGTTGCAAGCGGCCGTGGTCGAGCTGGAGTTGGTTGTTGTCGGCGAACGGTTTGAGCTGGCCAGCGACGGTGCTGGTGTGGACGGCCGGGTCGAGTACGTTGACGACGAGTACGGTGCCAGCGCCGAAGTCGTAGATGCCTTGCAGGGCTTCGGGGATGCTGAAGCCTGCGGTGTGTGCGCCGAATTGCGCGGCGTGGGTGTCGTTGAGGCAGAGGGTCAGCTCGTTGATGGGCCCGGTGGGCGCGGTGCCGATCAGGGCGATGACGGCCGATTTGACGACGCGTATGGGGCGCGGGCCGCGCTCGATTTCGGTGGTTTCGATGCCGTGCAGGTAGTTGGCGGGCATGGGCGTTAGTCCTTGGCGGGTTGTTGAAGCAGCCGCGTCTTGGCGGTGGATTTGGCGTGTGTGGGCAGCGGGTGCAGGTGGTTGAGTGCGAGCAAGGCCCGGGTGTAGACGTGGTCGGCGGGCAGCTCGACGGTTTTGCCGGGGTGTAACAGCACGTCGAGCTTTTGGCAGGCTTCACCTACGTGCAGCGACACGGCGCTGGTGGGGCCGGCGTAGCGGTATGTCGTGAGGGTCATGGGTGCTCCTGGAAGTCAGTGCTTTTAAGTAATGGGCCGTTTTCGTCGGTGATGGTTTGCAATTGGGTGGCGCGGGTGGCGTAGTCCTGGGCGTATTGCCAGAGGCCATTGGTGTGGCCGATGAATTGCTCGCCGATGGGGTGGCAGGCTTGGTCGGTGTGCGGTGGACGCCAACCGGTGAGCGTGGCGCGCAGGCGGTCGAGGTAGCTGACCACGCCATCTTGGCCGTTGAGTTGGCGGAAGATCAGCGTGAGGCGTAGCACCAGGTGACGTGCCTGGACGATCGCGTCGGTGCTTTGCGTGTGGCCGAAGGTTGATTTGCCGTAGGCCAGCAGGACGGCGCCGCGTGCGTGGTTGAGGCGGTATTGCTGCGGATTTTCGGGGAAGCGCTCGATCATGAGTTGATCGCTGAAGTCGGCTTGTAGCCGGGCGAGCATGGCGTCCATGAGTTGTTCGGTTTGGGTGTTGGGCGGCGTGCTCACTCGTAGTGCTCCCACGCCTGTGCGGTGAATTGTTGTGGGCGTGCGCGGACGCGGATCTCGCCGGGCTCTGCCACGGCTTGACCGGTGGGCAGGCCCAAGGTGATGACGCCGTCGCGGATGCTTTCGAGCAGTTTTAGGGTGTCTTTGCGGCCGCTGATGACGGCGTCGGGCAAGGCGCCTTCGGGACGGCGCTGGTAGAGCCAGTGGCGCGCCAGGTAGACGACGGCGTCACGCAGGACGGTGGGCACCGGGTCGAGCGGCAGGTTGTAACGACCACGCAGGTAGCCGTCGACCAGTTCTTCTGCCTGACGAACGCTGTTGTCGATGACGCTTTCGTTGGGCTGGTGCGCGGCCGGGTCGTCGTTGGACAGCTGGGTGAGTGTCATTAACGGGATGGCGTTGCCGAGGTCGGCGCGGGTGCAGTAGCGCATGGGTCAGCCCACCTTCAGCTCGACCAAGGCTTCGGGGAACAGGCACAGGGCCAACGGGTTGGCCTGGGCTTCGACGTCCCAGCCTTTGCCCATCTTGCGTGGCTCGGCTTTGCTGTAGAACGGCTGGCCCAAGGTGTTGACGGCTTCGTTGTAGTTGGCTGGGGCGTTGAACAACCGGAAGACGCCACGGGCGACAGGAAAGACCTGGGCGACGTCGGCCGGGATGAAGCGTTGGCCGCTGACGGTGACGTCGTATTCGATGAATTCCACACCGCCGAAGGTGAAGCCTGAACGCATGTCGCCACCGATCCGATCCTTGGCTTCTTGATAGTGGGCGAAGGCCTCTTTGACGCTGGCGTGGGCGGTGAAGGCGTCGAACCAGTCCGGCCCGCAGAACGAGCGGAAGCCAGTGACCATGACGCCACCGAGTTTGGACTCGGCGTGGCGCTTGGCGTCGAGGCAGGCTTTGCGCACGTCGGTATCGGGATTGCTGAGGTCAACGGTGACTTTCTTTTGCTGGACATCGAATTCATCAAACAGGTCGAAGAGTAGCGAGCCGTCGGCGTCGAGCAGTTGGCCGCGCAGTGCGCCGACGCGTTGGAATTCGCGGGTGGTTTCGATGCTGTTTTTGAGGTCTTGCAGGTGGTCGTTGATGACGGTGGCCATGGGCGCGGTGGCGCTTTCCTGGCCGAAGGCGGCGATGCCCTGTAACTGGCTGGGCAGCAGCGGCCGACTGATGGGCAGGTGCAGCGTTTCGAAGGTGCGGCGTTTGCGTTTGTTGGCTTTGACGGGCGCCGGGTCGTCGTTACGGGAGGTATTGGGCACAAGCACTAACCGCCCCTCACGCTCATCGATGATGACGCTGGTGGTGGTCACGCCTTTTTCATCGAACAGGCCCATGGCGCCGACTTTGCCGGGGATGGCCGGGAGTTTGTTGACGGCCGCGGTGAGGTTGGCGACGGTGAAGAGGTCTTGCAGGTTCATGGGGGGCTCCGTTAGAGGGTGGCGCGGGTGACGATGCCGTAGGTGTTGAGGTCGTCGAGGGCGGCGGCTTTTTGCGGCGCGGTGATTCCGGCCGGCCAGGTAAGTTCGGCCAGGGCTAGGACGGCGCCGCGGGCGATGACGACGGCGGGTTTGTCGCCCGTTGTTGCGTCGATGGGTTCGGCCAGGACAGCGACGGCCTTGTTGGCAGGGCCGCTGCCGGCTGGGTCGAGGGCTTGGTATTTGTTGTCGACTTTGGCCAGAACTTGGCCCAAGGCGTACACGCTGCCGCCCAAAAGCGTGATGTTGTCTTTGGTCCAGCCGGGGCTGACTTGCACCAGCAGCAGGTTGCCGAGGTCTTTGGGTTGGTTGTAGGTGGCCATGGTTAGCCCTGCCTTTGGGTGCGGGCTTCGGCGTCGGCCAGCAAGGGGTTGGTGGTTTGGCCGAGGGCAGGATCTGCGCGGTGTTTGGTGGCAACTTCGCTGAAGCTGATGGCGCTGGTGAGGTCTTTGAAGAGGGTTTTGAGGCCGTCGCTTAGGGGCTGGCGCTGGTCACCTTCGCCGAAGTGCAGTGGTGTTGCGCCGGACTGGGCGGCGTTGAGGGCGGCAATGACGACCGGCACGTGCAGCGGCTTCATGCCGGCGGCGACGAGTTGTTCGGCGTAGGCGACGCTGGTGGTGTGGATGGCTTGTTGGGCGGTGATGCGGGCGGTTTGGTCGCGTTGGGCGAGTTCGGTTTTGAGGCGGTGGTTTTCGGCCTGAAGGGTGGCTGTGTCGGGCGCAGTGGTTGGCGGTGTTTGGGGAATGGGTTGCGGTGCCGGCGCCGCGGGTGCGCTTTCGCTGAAGTGGATGACGCCGGGTTCGCTTTCGGCGAGTTCGATCGGGCGCAGGCCTTTGACGGCCGGCGGCTGGGCGCCGAGAAAGCCGACGTGGCGCAGGTAGTAGACGCCGGGCACGGGGTTGTTGGGCGCAGTTGGGTGGTAGAAGGAAGCGGAGATTTTTTTGTAGCTACCCGCGGCGATTTGTTCGGCGAAGGTGGGGTCGATTTGTTGGGGGGTGGCGATCAGGCCTTCGGGCGTGGCGGTCAGTGATTTCACCCAGCCGGCTGCGGGGGCGTCGTGCTGGGGGTGGCCGATGACCAGCGGGGCCTCGTGGAGGGTTGGGTTGTAGGCGGCTACGGTGGCCGTCAGGTCGGATTGGGTGAAGTTTAGGGTAGTGCCGCAGGAGGCGGTGTGGAGGCCGGGTTTGAAGATGTGGAGGGAGTTCATGAGGGCTGCGCTTTAGTTTGGAGATGGTGGGCGCAGTTTGGGGTGGTGATTGTGGTGAGGCTTTTAATCGAGATTAGGGACATGCCTGAAATTTGGGGGGAATCACATCAGCCAAGCCACGAAGGCTGGCGTGTGAGGCAGAATGCGGCGAGAAGCTTTTATAAAGTGTTTATGACTCACTTTTTTCGTCAATAGATCTCAGCGTGCCTGCGATGATTGAATCGGTCTATGCAGCGCCGTTGTGATTGACTCGTCTGGGCAGGATTACTGGAGAATAAAAACATGGATCTTGGAAGTACTGACGTTTACGTGAGCCTTTTTTCAGGTCTTTCCGGGGCTATCATCGGTGGTCTTTTCACTCTGAAAGGCGCAACAAAAGCGCATGAGCTGGCGTTGAAAAAAGAGGAAGCGGCGGACAGGGAGAAAATGATTACAACGCTGATGCTCCTGCGCACAGAGATAGCCACGGCGTGGGAGATTTTCATGAAAGAGTACGGCCAAGCCTTATCACTGCACCCGCCTGAAACTCCTTTTTTGGTGATTATGCCCTTAGGCGCCTCACCGTTTCCGATTTTCGAATCGGCACCGCAAGCGCTAAACCTTCTACCGCGCGAGCTGGCCAAGGACATCATTTACTTCTACATGCGGGCAAAGGGTGTGATTGCGATGATCGAAATCAACAATCGAGATTACGAACAAGCCCTTCAGTTCGGTCGGAGTTACTTGAGCGATTACATGCAGCGCGCGCGCGATCAAGGCAAAGAATTAACTGACGAAATGCGAGAGCAGGTCATCGAGAGCAGCGTGGGGTTCATGGCCGCTCAGTTAGGAATGGGCGATACCGCGGACGGTATCAGATCGTTGGGACAGGAATTGAAACCTATCGTGCTGCGCATCATCGCGAGAGTGGATGAGTTGGTTTTCCCAGATTCAGACTTACTGAAGCAGGCAGGTTAATGGCATTCCCCTCATTTGATTGGGCTTGGCGTAACGGGCAAAAAATCAAACCACGCATTTTGGTGCTTGAGGTTAAAGATAAAGAACGTATGGAAGCACCCGCGATTGGCTGGGTTGTTGTCGAGCGTGAGGAAACATACGAACGCGACCCCGGCAATGGTGAGGTTTGTGAGGCCTCAATACGCCTGTCTTACCAAACCATAACGGCTAGACGCTCTTCCTATGACTACGGCAAGGGCCAGTTCTGCGGCAGCTACTCGCGTTTTTTTAACGCGGTTTCGCTTACGTCGAGCTCCATGGCCAAGGGGGCGGTGTTTCTAGACTTGCCAGAGCTACGAGGACAGCGAGTTGGCACTTATTTGATGAACGAAATCGTCCAGTGGGTGCAGCAATGGCCAGAGGCTGACGTTAACGCTATTGAGCTGCTCCGCGGTCAGGCCAAAGGTGACAATAAGGCTCGGCGTAACAGATTCTATGAACAATTTGGCCTGCGTTTTGACTACTCAGATTCGGGGCAGCGTGAGGGCGTGTCCCGTCCAATGCAGGTTAAATCCCTAACTGTTGTGAATGGTTGGGAAAAAAATATTTCCGAGCACAGAATGTTTGACTACCTGGGCGAACGTTTGGATGCGTTCGACCATGTCCAGCTGGAGCTTGGAGCGCGTGATCAGGTAAATACGTATTTAAGGGAAGAGCTGAAAAAGGCCGAGTCTCGGCCATTGCGCTGGGCTTTAAAGCGGCTCTATATCGAGTACTCTGGGCTGATGAGTTTGGGAGTAATACTTGCGTTTTTTGCGGCTCTTTTCTGGATCAAAAACGGATGATTGTTCGAGCCCTTCACAGTTATTCACTGTATGTAAGATGCCCTTGCCGTTGCTCCGATTTGGGGTGCCCAGATGTCAATGCTCCGGGGCCGCTCCGGACATTCCAATTCTCGATTTGGTTAGTTCGGCTGCCGCGACTTCTTGCCGCTGTCGACGCTCACAGGGCTGCTCATAGCCCTGTGTGATCTCAGTTGAGCTCAGCCCGAATTAATGGCGAGTTCCCAAGCTGTCTTTAAGTACAAACTCCACACCGATACCCACACCTTTGAGCACTTCTGTGACGCGATCGATGAAGGTCTCACCTTGTTCAGGTAGCTCATACAAGCCGTTGATACGAATCTTGGGGTTTTTGCCCTTGGCTGGCGGATAGCTTTCCAGCAATTCGCCGCTCTCAATGAAAGCGATATAGGTGTTGATCTTCTCTTGAAGCAACAGCAGGTGTTCGCCTTGTTGGGCTTTGTCACCCCATTCCAGATGATCGGTGATCACAAGTACGACGTTATCTGGCTCCCACTCGGGTACTGCGATGATGTCGACGACTTTGGTTTCGGTGATGGACATGTCTGCTCCCTCAGAGGGTCGGGTCAGGTCGAATGATGTCGACTCTGGTGGGTGGAATTCTGGTGCCGCCGGTGAAGCCGGGTTTGCCTTTGCCGACGACGGTTGCACCGGTCTTTTCTATTTCTGGAAAGCCAAGTTTTTGATTGCGGGTCAGCGGCGCTGTTTCTGATGATTTGCATTCGACGCATGAGATGTTGCCATCGACATCACGGCCCATCATATCAATGCGTGTCCGTACACCGCTGTCGGTTTTAACTGTGACCTCTCGGGCGGCTTCAGGTTTGGTCTTGCTGAACTCGTCAAAGGACGCCTCTTCGAACGCTTTACCCTTTTGTTTGTTCTTCTCTAGCTGCGTGCTGAGCACGATGTAGATGGGCTCTAAGCCTGCATCATCGGGGAACCAGATGATTGCGTCTTGGAACTCGGGCGGGTGCGCCGGGTTGGCCAGAAGCGTGTCTGACTGTGCTGTCGGCGGGTATACCCATACCGGGGGTAATTGGGGGGCGCCTTCGAGAGCAGGGATACCCAGTACTCCGTCTGGGCTTGCTGCGGGCGTCCAGGTTAGGCCTATGCCATTGCCTATGTCGGCTATGTATTTTTCGCCATTCTTTTCAGCTTTGATGACGGGGACATTTTCCCAGTCTTTTTTGCCGCCGGTGTAGAAGCCGTAGGCGTTGACGGAGCCGTCAGGCAAGGTCTTAACGTTGACGCGGACACGCGTGCGACCGGTTTCGAGCGTGGCGTATTGGTCGGTTTTATAGAAGGCGCTGTCGGGTGCGAGGCTGGTGTTGGGCATTAATAGCGCGACGGTGCCGACGGCGGCGCCTGCTGCCAATGTACCTGCACTTTCAAGCAAACCTAGCGCTAGGGAGCCGCCTAGTCGTTGGGTGATGGCACTGCCGGTCGTGGAACCGGCGATTAACTGGAGCGAGGTGCCTTCGGCGGTGATTGCTGTACCTGTGGCCATTACGGCCCATAGGCCGTAGTCCGCCAGTTTTTCAACGGGGACGAATCCTGCGGGGTTGGTGTGGTTGATTTCGCCGTCGGGCAGGTTGCAGCTTTTGGCGAAGACGCAGCCCATGGGGGTGGGTTTTGTGTCTGGCGCTGGTGGGAGGTCTTTGTACTGCGCCCAGTGTTGGGCGTTGATGTCGACTGGGTCGACGCCGGTGTTGCGGTAACCCTTGGGCGGGTTGGGGACGTAGCCACTCAATCCTTGATTCCTTGTTCCGATCCTTGGTGAACGGCGGCAGGTTGCCATCCAGAATTTGTTGAGGCAATGGGTGGCACTTTGACTCCTCGATTATGAGCAGCCATTCTTCAGCGAGCATCGCCGATGCAAGAGAGGTTCACGAAAATGTCGAAGCCCCTTTGCCATGCATTTTTCAGTTGCATTCAACCTAGAACGTGAGGGAGCCATGTCCAAGAAGAACCCATTGCTTTATATCGCTGAGAAGAAGGCTCGATCGGATAATTGGGAATATGCTGGTTGGAGTGAGCTTGCAACGTTGGATAGCGGATTCTGCTCGCTAAGTAGTCCGGAGCCCTATCAAATATCGCTTCACGTTGTGGCTATTGCCTCCTGCATTGAGGCTTTTTCCAAGGCGTGCCTGAAGATTCTGATTGATGCGGATGAAAGTCCATATTTGGAAAGAGCGAAGAAATTCAAAGATTTGCCTTTTGATTTTGAGCTTACCAAGGCATTGAGTCGTAAGGAGATATCTTTTGGAGATCTCGTTGCTCACATCGTAGGTATCAGCAGTGCTGACCAAATAATCAAGCACTTTGATACCCTATTCGAAGGAGATGATGGATATAGGAGTTTCAAACACTCCTTAGCTACGGTGCGCGAGTTCATAGAGCCTCCTGAAGAGGCCATAATGAATGACCCCAGTAAATACAAGATCGAATATGGCGAGCTTGTCGTCGATGACGTAAATAAATTGATTGGCGATATTCAAGACATATTTACTGCACGACATATCGCGGCTCATGAAGCAAATTTTCGACTAGTCAGCGCAGAGCAGCTGCACCGATGGTTTGAGAGCGCTATGCAATTTGCTTGCGCAACACATGAGATAATTGAACAGAAGCTCAGGCCAGGGGCATCACGTGACGCATTCGGAAGCTCTGTTCAAGCTTTGCAAAAGGCAGGGGATTTTTTTTCAAAAATCGGCGATCAGACAGCGATATTAGTAAGTCAATGGGAAACAGAGTGGCAACTCGACAAAGAATCAAAAGAAAAGCTTATTGATAGAATTGCTGATGCAGATGAGGCATTCAATAATTATGTTGAAAAAGAAGTTTCGCTTCATTTTCAGCGCGTAGGACTTATCTCTGGCCATGGCTACCGCCATCTAGAGGCAAAAATACAGAAGATGCTTTATGAGTCGAAATTGGACTACCTCAAACGAATCGGCTCAGAGGTCTGACATTAATTTTCTTAATTGAGCCCGTAAGCTTTACGGGCTTCGCCTTACTTAGGTTTTACTGTAAAGCCAGCATCTAACCCCATGAATTTTTTTCTGATACCGGGTAGATTTAAACCAAGATTCATGAATGTTAAAATCGATACCGGTGACACATTGATAGGCGAGACAACCTCACCCATTTCCAAACGAATCGTGTTCATCATTCTTATAGTAGACTGATTGATATGGGTCTTTGGTAGGCAGTTAATTGCCTTGCGAATTTTTCGCGCATTTATTAACGTGTGAGTCGCCACCATAAATGTGGTGATTAGCTTATTAAGAGTTCTCAGCGGTCGCATACATGGACTAGAGTTGTACCATTTTCTTGTGGAAATATACGCCCAAGTACGTGGCATTTTTCTGGAGAGGAAAAGGCGAAGTGTTAAAAGTTCGCTAAATAAATGTCTGACATCCCTGACTGCTGCGTTATCTCTAGGCAAGCGTGAAACGCACAACCAGCTTTTAATTCTAATCGCATTATTGTGGCCATTAAGCCTGAGTCGGGCGATCTCTTTCTTTATTTGCAACTCTTGTACGCGAAGATCGGGGCTGCCTTCATCTAAATGAAAAGCCAGAACAGCTCCCTTGTCGTAGCTCAGCGTCAAGCCATTTCCTATAGGAATAGGCATTCCCTCGTTTCCTAACAAAGTTTGAATAACTAGGCCGATTACTAAAAAGGCTAACCCTCCCATATTCGGAAGATAGTTATGATAAGGCAAATATTCAAAGCCTAGACCTGTGCCCATTGCTGCACTGATTAGATCATGAAGTATGATAAAACCTATCAAAGAACCGCAGAATGCCACGGATATGAGCAGTACTCGAATTCCCCATACATTAAATGACTTCAGAAGCAGTATGTGCCACCATTGTTTGAGTCTATGCGAAAGGTCTTTTCCATTTTTTTTTGCGATGATCGTTGACCCGATGTAATAGAAAGTCAGGAGTCCGATCACGGCCAGTATTAAAGCCCAGACAAATCTAAAGGTAATCCCTATATGTAATGATTCTATTGCGAACATATTCTGCTCTAAGTTTAACTTGCGGACAATCAATTAGTTCTTGACTTAATCAGGTGTTGGGCAAGCTCATTAGTAGAATAAATCAACCCCAACGAAGTATTACCTTCGATGGGGTTCTGGATTCGACCAAACCGAAGCGGTTATTTCAGTGACAGCATCAGCGTCAAAGGTGAAATAGAGCTTTCAATGAATCCGGCGTACTTTTTATAAAAGTTCGCCAAATCTTGATCGAGCGCATGAACCAAAAGCGCGCGCGATCCTACAGTCTCTGATGCTGCGATTGAGCGCTCGATGGCGTCTTGCAACAGAGCTTTTGCCACGCCTTGTCCTTGGATCGTTTTATCGACACCCAAGCGACCAAGAATCGTGACGGGGCATGGATTTGGGGCATTGCGTTGCAGCTTTTTTGGAGCTTCATCACGCACGACCGCGCCATTGGTGAGCGTGTAAAAGCCCAGCACCTGGGTTGAACCTTTACGGCACGTCACGTAAATGACAGCGTCTTTAGCCGCTTGTGCTTTGAGAGCCCGTTTGACGTATGTGTCGATTGAGGCTTCACCGCATTCGAAAGCGCTAAAATCATGCATTTCGTTCAGTTTTTCGGGAGCACTCAACTCCAGATTTTTGGTCTTTGCAGTAGTTCCTTGAGACATTTGTTTTCTCCGATTGGGTTGTCTTCTAAAGCCCTCTCGAATTGGTCAAATGCTACATCGTCGAGCACAAACAATCGTCTATCCAGAATTACATCCTCCGCTTTTTGGCAGGCTGCATCCACAATAAAGCTTGTTCTGTCACTCCCCAATATTGCAGCTGCCATATCGATCAGGTTTCGTTTTTTTATGTCCACCCGCATATTTATCGCGGCTGGCTTTTCCTTCATGCTTATAATTTCTAATTCTGATTTCATAATTTAATATTCCAACTTCAAACTAGCGTTAAGTTTCGCTCCTTACTTCCTCCTTAGGACTTTATCATTCCCAAAACGTTAATTTTCACTTTCATTGTTCCACTCCATTTAGGGTAGTTTGTGTGTACACACGGTTTGGCTTCAGTAAGCCTAAGTGCCTGTCGGCTTCAAGGGTAAGGGCAGATGTGGTGCCACTGAGAACAATATTAACCTCTTGTGTAGCTTTTGTCAATACCAAGCTATACAAATGCTACACAGCATGCGTCGTGAGAGCTGCAGTCTTCGGAGCGAAATAATCAGGCGGCAGGGTCGAAGCCTCCCTTTTTCCTCCCTTTTGGCGGTAGGCCTTCACTCAGATACCGCGCTTTGTAAATAATCGAGCATCAGCGAAAGGATAGCGTCAGCGGCCTGTGGTTGCAGGTGGCCTTCGCTGTCCATCGGCAAATATGGCCTCGCCGGTATGTCACCCCACAGCTGCGGAAAATCCGCCTGTTCTCCACCAAACTGCATCATCGCCGCATACGGTTTGTTGCTGCCAACCATGGCCGAACTGTCGGTTGCGTGCGTGGTTATCGAGGCCGCCAAACCAGCAGCATTGACCTGCAGGATTTGCCCCGGCCAGTGGCCGTGCTTTGCACGTTTCTCAGTGGTGACATCCGAGAGCTCGGGCCACTCGGGGCGGCCTTCGTGTTCGAAGTTTTCTTCGGTTTGGCTGGCGAGTTCGGCGGCGATGGATTGCATTAGAGGGTTGAGGTCGCCGATAACGTTTTCGATTTGGCTGAGGGTTTGTTGTAGGTGTTGGTGTTTTAGTTCGATGGTGAGCATGGGGGCTTTGTTTCTGGGTGATGGGTTTGTTAGTGGGGTTGGTTAGTCAGGATCAAAAGATCGCAGGCTTCGCCATTTCCTACAGGGGTGAGAGTTCGGCTTTGGTGTTGCGGTGGCTGGTTGTGCGCTATCGCGAGCAGGCTCACTCCTACAGGGGGATGCGGTGTTTCAGTTGGGTGGGTGGTCGGTGGTGGTTTGTTTTAGGGCTGTGCCAGGGGCGTGGTTGAAGCCGGGGTCGGTTTTGAAGGTGATGTTGTGGCCTTGAGCGTTGGTGAGGCGTAGGCCGGTGACGGTGGCGGTTCGGATTTCGCCGGTGTGTTTGTTGTGGCCGGTTTCTACGGTTTCGGTGAAGGTGCGGCCTTGGCTGGTTTGGACGGTGAGGCCTCGGCGTTTGACGGCGGCTTCTGTTAGGGCGACGACGCGGCAGCGGCAGTTGAAGCCGTTGGGTGGGTAAATGAATTGCCAGATTGGGTCGTCGTGGCGGAAGACTTGACCGTGGAGTGCGCGGTGGCTGGGGCGGGTTTTGCCGTCGAGGGTGGCGACGAGCATCCAGTATGGGTGGGTGTCGGTGGTGGTTTCCATGCTGGCTTTGCGGCCGGCCATGTAGGCGCTTTGCAGGTTGGTTTGGTAGATGGTTTTGAGGCGGCGTGGGCTGCCGAGTTGTACGGGCTCGGCGGTGCCTTGGCTGTCGACGATGATTTGTTTGCCCCACCAGCCTTGGGCTCGGAGGGTTGGTTGTAGGTTGGCGGTGAATTGTTTGAGGGTTTGTCCTTGTTGCAGGGCCGTTTCGAGGGCGGCGCGGATGTCGGAGAGCAGGTCGAGGCGCATGGCTTTGGCGACGGTGAAGGCTTGGTCGTGGGCTTGGTCGAGTTGGTCTTGCCAGTGCCAGGTGATGGCGTAGCCCTTGGCTTTTAGGTAGGCGATGGCGTTGGCGGGTTCGAGGCCGAAGATGGCTTTGAGGTCGAGGGGGTTGAGGCGTTTGGTGTGGGTGGCCATGTCAGTCTTCCGTGTCTGCGTTGGCGCTGAGGCGGCCCCAGGTGTTGGCGATGAAGATGAGTTGGGCGAGTTGTTGTTCGAGGGCTTGGGTGTCCATGTGTGGGTAGGCTTCGGCCAATTGGCCGAGGGCGTCGGTATGGTCGTGGCTGCGCTGTAGGGCTTGGATCAAGGGGGCGATGGCGTGTTGGCTGTATTGTTGGAGGGTGTTGGCGGGCAGGCTTTGGATGGCTTGGTCTAGGGCGATTTGGTCGAGGATGGGCCTGACGTTGGGTTCGGCGAATGCGGTTGAACCCTGCGGTGCTGGCGTATGTTGGAGGTCGCCGTCTTGCAGGTTGTAGGTGCGTTGCCAGTAGGCGTTGCTGAATTTGACGCCGGATTCGGTGAGGGCTTTGTCGCGCTGGGCGAGGCTTTTGTCGATTTCTTCTTGTTGCCACAGGGCGTAGACCGGGGCGGCGACGTTGGTGCCGAAGTTGAGGTCGACGACGAGTCGGATGCAGGCGTTGAGTGCGGAGGCGACGATGCCGGCGTCGCCGTCGCGGATGTCTTGGGTGACTTCGGCGCCTGCGGTGGCGCTGGCGCGGTTGCTGTCTTTTTCGGTGGTCTGGTTTTGGCCGAGCATGGCGACGTTGATTTCGCTGCGGCAGTACTCGAGTAGTTGGCGGAAGACGTCGGCGCTGCCGGCTTTGCCGGCGGCTTCGATGATTTGGACGCTGGCGTCGTCGGGTATGGCGGCGACGGCGTCTTGGACCATGGCTTCGAGGCTGTCGAGTAGCAGGTTGGTTTCGTCGTCGGTGGCGCCGCGTGGGTGTTTGCCGATGACCCAGGGGCTGCCGTATTTCTCTGTGAATTGGACCCAGTATTTGAGCCCGCCTTTCATGAACGTGGCGGGCCAGAAGCACATGCTTAGGTCCGGGAAGCCGTAGGGGTTGGCGTAGGTGGCGTCTTGGCGGGCGACGATGAAGCGTTGCGGGTCGCAGGGCTCGCCGTCGGGGCCGGCGTCTTTGGCGCGAAAGCGCAGTGTGTTGTGTTGGTCGTAGAAGAACCATTCGGCCGGTTTGCCGAGCAGGTCTTGCGGCACCCAGTGTTTGCCGAGTGGCTGCCATAGCAGTTCGACAGGTTGGTAGCCGAAGAGCGGCGCGTCGAGCAGTTCGCGCAGGATGCGATCGAGGTCGAGGTCGGCGAGCCAGTCGTTGATGAAGCGCTCGATTTTGGGTGAGGCTTCGCCGCGTTTCAGACCTCGTTCCAAGGAGAGGACGGCGGCTTTGCGACGGCGGATGTTGCCACCGACCAGGGCGCTGCTGCGCAGGTCGCGGTAGACCTTGATGTCTTTGCCTTGGGCTTTGAGGATGGGGTCCGGGTTTGGCAGTTGGGTGGCGAAACTGCCGGCCTCGATGCGGCTACGGGTGGCGATGTGGCGCTTGAGTGCGGGCTTGCGTTTGGCGTCGGTGAAGCTGACGAATTGTGTGGGGCTGATCCATAGGCCTTGGTTGTTCATGCGTACCCTTGGGTGATGCGTGTGCCCTGGCGTGGGCGACGTGATTTGACGGTGACGGGGCCGGCGGCGACTTCGAGTGTGGCGAAGTGGGCCAAGGCGCCTGCCCCAGCGAAGTCGCCGTGGCGGTAGAGGTCGGGGTTTTTGAGGTCTTGTTGGCGGGCTTTGGCGATCATGGGGATGCCGTCGATGGTTTCGATGGCGCGGATGTCTTGGTGCAGGGAGTCGTCGAGGGGCAGCGTGAGGCTGGCGTCTTCGAAGAGTTGGACGAATTTGGGCATCCAGGCCCCGTACCAGGCGCGGCTGATTTTGACTTGTTGGATGCGGCTGTGGCCGAACTGGTCGGCGGTTTCTTCGGCGAGGGTTTCGCCGTTGCCGGTGGCGTCGAGTGCGGCACCGATGAAGCGCGGCAGTCCTTGCAGGATGTAGAAGAGGATTTGTTTTTGTTGCCGGGTGGGCACTTTGTGCAGTTCGACGACGAAGGGTACGTCGCGGTGCCGCGCTTGGTCGACGGACATGGGGCAGATGATGGAGAAGTCCCGGTGTCGGGCGTAGTCCATGCCCAGGAAGTGGCGCACGTCGGGCGTCAGGTCTTGTTGCATGACGGGGGTCAGGTAGCGTTCGATCCAGTCGGTTATGTAGGCTTCGCGGCGATGGATGGGTTGTTGGGTGAAGGCGTCGTCGAGGGCCAGACGCAGGACGCTGCTGCCCGGGCGCATGGCTTCGTCGATCCATACGCCGGGGATGCAGACGCCGTTGCCGTCGCGCGGGATGGCGTCGAGTTCTTCGCGCATTTGCGCTTTGCGCGGCCCGTAGGCGTTGCGGATTTTTTTGTACCAGACTTCTTTGCCTTCTACGGTCGGGACTTGCCCGGCCATGTAGCAGACGCGTTCGTACAGGCCGTTGGCGACGGCGTCGTCGAAGGTGGCGCGGTAGACCTGAGCGCTGTCGCCGTAGCGTTTGTCGCGGATGTCGCTGACCATTTGGTTGAAGGCGTTGGCCTTGCCGTTGTGGGTGCTGATGATGACGATGCGCCCGCCCCAGATGAGTAGCGCGGTGGCGGCGTCGAGTACCGCGGAGACGTTTCGGTGGAAGGCGGCTTCGTCGATGATGACTTTGCCTTGCAGGCCGCGGACGCTGGCGGGGTTGCTGGAGAGCGCGACGATTTTGAAGCCTGAGGCGTAGCGGATGCGGTAGGCGTTGATCTGCCGGGTGTTGCCTGCCTCGTCTTGATCAAGGAATAAAAACTCTTCGATTTGGCTGACGCCGGAGGCTTGGGCCTGGGCGATGACGCGGCTGAATTTGGCGCAGTAGCCGATGAATTCGAGACCCTTTTCTTTGGTGTCGCCGATGTAGAAGCAGTCCATGCCGCTGGCGCTTTTTTGCGAGGCGGCGGTGATGACGCTGTCGAGGGCTTCGGCGAAGGTGATGCCGGTGCGCCGGCCTTTTTCACAGAGTTTGATTTGCGCGTCGATGGCGAGCCATTGGGCTTGGTGGGCCATGAGTAGGCCTTCGGTTTGCGGGTTGTAGCCTTCGGGAATTTGGCGAACGCTGGGCGGCAGTTCGTCCCATTCGATGACGCGTAGTGTGCTGGCGGAGGGTTTCATGGTTTGACGCCGAGGAAGGTTTGGCGCCAGTACTGGGCTTGGTCTTCGGTCATGCCTTGGGTTTTGACGGCGTTGTCGAGTTGGGCGGCTTGTTCTTGCAGGAGGCGTTCGCGGGTGGCTGTTTCGATGGTTTGGCGTTCTTTGACGCTGAGGGTTCGGGCTTCCATGGTGGCTTTGGCGGCGCGGGCCAAGGCGGATATTTCGGCGATGGTGATGTCGTCTTTTTCGTGGGCGCCCAAGGCGGCTTGGTAGGTCAGGGTTGAGATGGCTTCGACGAGGAGTACACCGGTTTTGTCGGAGGCGTCTTCACCGAAGGCGCCGACGAAGGCTTCGGCCATTTCTCGCTGTTGGCGGACTTTGTCGGTGAGTTGGTCGAAGCCGACTTTGAAGCGCCCCAGGGCGCTGCGGCTGGGGGGCTTTTGGCTGGGGAAGCGGGCCTGGATGTCGGTGAGCATGGCGTCGAGGGTGTGACGGTCTTCGCGCAGGAGTTTGTGCAGGTAGGCTTTGACGTCGGCCGGCAGGCGGTTGATGGTGGATTTGCCGGCCATGGTCAGGCGCCCGGCCGTTGGATGCCGGGGACGCGGGCTCGGCCGGCGGCGATGTCTTGGCCGCGTTCGGTGAGGGTGGCGACGAGGATGGGACCGATGTCTGTGAGGGTGATGGCGTGTTGTTCGGCTAGCCAGTGCAGTTCGGTTTTGGTTTGGTCACGGCTGGCGCTGTGGCCGTAGTGGTCCAGAGCGGTGTTGAGGACGGAGCTGTTGGCGCGGTAGCCGGGCATGTCGGCGAGCAAGCGCAGGATGACGAGGCGTATGTCGTGGCGCAGGTAGTCGGTGTATGGGGTCATGGTTTTTCTCGCAGGAGGTAGTCGTTGATGCGGTCGAGGGCGCGGGCCAGTGGGCTGAGGGCGTCTTTGACGCCGGTGAGTTCGGCGCGGATGGCTTTCATGTCGCCAAGCAGGTCGGCGATGGCGCTTTGGTCTGGCAGGTGGCGGACGTGTTCTTCGAGGGCGACGATGCGGGTGCCGAGTTCAAGCAGTTGTTGAGCGCTGGCGGCTTGGCGTTTGGCGATCCAGGTGTAGAGGCTGAGGACGGTGAGGATTAGCCATTGGACGATTTGGAGGATGGTGTTGAGGTCTTGGAGGTTCATGTGGGGCCCCGGGTGGTGAAGGGGGTGTTGCGGGGGGATTGCGGGCGCATGGGGTTGCCTCCGGTCAGGGCACGCGGGTTTGCGGGTGCCAGAAATACACACGCCGCTATGGTGGGCGGCGTGGGGTTGGAGGGCTTTTAAATGGGTTTAGGGAGATTCAGCGGTTTGGCATTTGCATTTGCGTTTGGATTTCGGCGCGTGAATGCTGCTTTCTCGGAAGTCGAAAATTTGGGCGATCGAAGATTGGAACCAGCCTATTTGTGGCAGCTCTTTTTTCGGATATCCGATCGCTCGCATGAGTTCTCTATGGCAGATCGCATTGAGTACGTGCATGACTGGTGGTTCTTCGGCTTCGATACAAAGGCGTGCTTCTTTGATAGCGAGTAGACGCTCTTCAGTAGCCTCGCCGAGCATGCTTTTTTCCAATTCAACGTATTTGCGCATGAAGTCGGTGTGGTCGCGCCCACGTTGTGCACTGCCAACGACAAGGTTGATAGATGAGACAACGGTGACTACACCCGAGGCGACAATCGCAACGACTTTGTATTTGTCTTGAAGAACGCCAAATATCGCCGCTGAGCCGAAGATCAAGGACAGCATGTTGGATGTTTTATCCAGTCGGTCGTAGAAGCCGCGGCGACGTTGGTGATAGCGGATTGACCTTTGTATGTCGAAGAGTTGGTCACCCCAGCGGAATTTTAGGTCCGCATTCTCATCGAGCACGGCTTCAGCCTCTGCCCGGTCGCGGACGTGGCGCCGGCAAAGTGTTCATCACTTCATTGATGTCGTCAGGCCCATCGCCGAAGGGGATCTCATTGCTAAAAGAATCTTTTCGATTGCCAAGGCCAGTATCTCTCCAAGGGTTTTGCCACACCTCGTTGGAGCTTGTTTCCTCATTGCTATCGATGAGTTTGTCGGTGTCCGGCTGATTTTTGTCGTAATCCTTTGTCATTCTATTCACTCCTTGCGTTGGTTATTCGCCGTAACAGCTTGCGCGTGATGGCTTTTTGGTTTCGGGCAGCACTTTAATGTGATTTTGAGTGGATTTGCACATTTTCATGCGCCGTTGGGATGTTCTCTCGCGCCAACAGCCTGAAGGCAGGCTTCTTTATTTGTGTCGTACTCATCTCGATGACTTTGGATAGCGCCAGGAACAGTCTCTTCGCCCCCTTGCCGCACAGCGCCGACTTGGGCCTGCCACCAGCTGTTGGCAAAGATGCCGGCTGACGCGCAGTTGCCCAAAGGTTCGAAGGCGGAACGACCGAATTGAGCTTGGCCGGCTTCACGCAGGGTTTTGAAGTGTTGGCTGTGGGTCGACAGGTCTTTGAGGTTGTTGGCTTTGAGGATTGGCAGGCCTTGGGCCATAGCGGTATCGAGGTCTGCGAGGTATTGGGTGGCGCTGGCAAGGGCTTGGGGGCTGGCGCTGGTGTAGGCGGCCGGTGGAGGCTGCGTTTCGCTGGTTTGGGCGACAACGGGTTCTACGGGGGTGGGTTTGTTTGGGGTGAGCCCATACCAGCCTATGGCGACGAGGATTGCCCAGGTCAGCAGTGGTGCGATTTTTTTGGCGATGGTTTTTTGCGGTTTTGTGGCGGTGTTCTGGGGCATTTTGAATCTCCTTGTGGGTGTTTCGTCCTTGGGTGTTGCTTAGTGTGCTGCTACGAGCATGAAAGCGAGGCATCCGAACGCGCCTGTTGTGATGAGGGCGTAGGCTTTGAGTGCGTCGGGCAGGTGGTCTTTGATTGAGAAGCTTATGGCGGCGAGGCCGATGCAGGCCACGCAGACTTTCAGGATGATTCGGTTGTTGCGCTGCTGGCGGGCGTGGGCTGTTTTTTGGGCGGCAATGTGGTCGTGGGTATGCAGGTTGTAGTCGCAGTGCATGCACAGTTGGGTGTAGCGCCAGGTGTCACGGTCGCATTGGGGGCATTGGCGGGATCGGTCGCTGTCGTGGGGTGGTGGGTGTTTGGTGGTGGTGTTGATGTCGAAGGTCTGGGTGCCTAGGTTGATGTGGCCGCGGTTGCCTTTGATTTTGATGGTGAGTTGATGTTCTTTTCCATCCTTGGGGAGGTTTTGTATTTCCTCTGAAAGCCTGGCAGATAGTTTGCTGACCAGGTCTCCGTCCTCGCTTGGCATAGTCTTCCTTTGCTGTTTCAGCGATTTATTACCAATTTCAATATGCGCTCAACGCGCGCTTCGTCGAACGTGTGTTCGTGTCCGAGCGCGTTGTAGATTTCTGCGGCCACTTCGGCCAGTTTTCTGGATGGCCAGCGCCGGCCGGCCTGTTTGGCGGCGGCTTCGAGCATTTCGATGATTCGTCCGAGTTTTTCGCCGTCGATGGGGGCCCATAGGGGGGCTTGTGTCGGGTCGATGATTTTTTGGCCGGTGATGATGTAGTACATGTCGGCGCCAGCGTTGGCGATGGCGGCCATGTAGTCGGCGTCGGGGACGCGTTCGCCTGCTTCGTAGAGCATTTGGGTTTTTTTGGTTACGTCGGCCAAGGCGGCGAAGTCGGTTTGGTTGAGGCCTAGCCGTGTCCGCTCGGCGCGTAGCCGTTCACAAAAGGAAACCATTCGGTTGCCTAAATCCTTTTACATGGGAACCGCTCGGTTCCATGATGGGTTCACACCGTCCGACCACGAACGGTAACTTAATCGGCACCAAGGCTGGTGCTGTACCCCGGAGGGATTTCATGGTGCTACGTACTGCGGATGAGGCCAGAGCTGAGCTTAGGGCCAAAGGTATTTCGATCACTCAATGGGCAATCGCTAATCGTTTTTCGCCCAACCTGGTGTTTGAGGTGTTGGGTGGACGCAAGAAGTGTGTACGCGGTCAGACGCACGAGATTGCGATCAAGTTAGGGCTTAAGGCCGGAGAAATTTGTGTTGATCCGGCGGCGGCCCTTGAGCCTTCGCGTTATGTGGCGTGAGGCTCTAGATGAAAAATCATATCGACTATCGGGAATTTACCGCTTTTAAACGTTCGCCGAGACGGTGCGCGGTGCAAATAGAGAGATTTCCTACAAAAAACACACCAAATGCCACTTTTTTGGGGACTGCCCGTGGGCGACTTAATGAATGGGCAGCGCCTGACTCTGGTGTTGAGGGTGCCAATTTACCCGATTTTTTTGTGCGAACTGTGTCGGGTTTGAGCGGCGCGGGTTTGGAGGCCAGGTCTTGAGGCGGCCGGTGTCGGCGTCGGCTCGGGTGTTGCGTGTGCTGAAAGCGTTGAAGGGGCACACGGTGACGGGCTTGAGTAATGCGGAATTGGCTGTTTTGACGCAGGACAGCCCGAGCAATGTGACACGGGCGATGCAGGCGCTGATTGAGGAAGGTTTGGCGCTGAAGTTGGATAACGGTCGCTTTGCTCATTCGGTGGGTGTGTTGCAGATCGCGCAGGCGCATGTCGAGCACATGGCGCGTTTGACGGGGCGTATGCAGGAAATCAATCAGTTGATTGCGGCGGGGTCGCAGGTTTAAGGAGTGTTGTATGGCACGGAGCAAAAGTAGTTGTGCAGAGGCGTTGGTGTTGCCAGCGCTGGATGGGGCGATGTTGATGGCTGATCAGAATGCGATGGCGTCGTTGCAGGCTTTGCACGGTGATGAGCGGGATGTGGTGAATCAGGTGTTGGGCCAGGCGCAGATGGCGGGTGCGTTGGAGGCGTTTTCCCGCACGGTGCGGATTTCGAAGTTGGCGTTTGTTAAGGAGAACAAGCTGTATCGGGCGATTGCGGGGGGTAAATGTCCGCACGGTGCGCAGGTGTTGAGCGGTACGTGGGCGGAGTTTTGCGGGTTGTTGGGGCGTTCGGTTGATCAGGTGGATCGGGATATTGCGAATGTGCGGGCCTTTGGTGAGGAGGCGCTGGATTCGATGTCCCGGATGGGGATTGGGTATCGGGAGTTGCGTCAGTATCGCCAGTTGCCGCAGGACCAGCAGGCGGCGCTGATTGCGGTGGCGAAGGCCGGTGATAAGGAGGCGTTTGTTGAGTTGGCTGAGGAGATTATTGCCAAGCATGCTCGGGAGAAGGATGCGTTGGGCCAGCGCCTTGAGGCGGTGAATGCCGATTACACGGCGCAAGGGCTGTTGATGGCGAAGAGGTCTGGTGAGTTGGATGACGCTCGCCGTGCGCTGGAGCGTTCGCGGCAGCAGGTTCAGGGGATGCCGGCCGATGAGGTGGCGAAGGCGTTGCGCGCTGAGGTGGCGGCGATTGCTTTTGAGGCAGAGGCCTGTGTGTTGGGGCCGTTGCGTGAGGGGTTTGCGAAGTTGGGGGCGTTGGGCGCTGACGGTGAGGAGCATCGGGTGTTCAAGGCCGGTTTGATTGGGCAGTTGGAGGTCACGTTGGGGGCGGTTCGCAGTGAGTTTAATTTGCTGGATCGGGTGGATGGTTCGGCGGTTTGGCTGACGGCTGCGGAGGCTTGATATGAATCCTGTTCAGGTTCAGCAGTTGATGGAGGTTGCACGGCGTTTGGATGCGGCTGCGCATGGCGAGCGTGCGGCTATTTATGAGGCTGGCATGTTGGCGCTTGGGGTGTCGCTTTCTACTCTGCAGCGCCAGTTGAAGTTGGTGAGTGTGGCGAAGCCGCGTAAGCGTCGTCGTGATGCGGGATCCAGTGCGTTGCCGCTTGAGGAGGCTAGGTTGATTTCGGCGTTGTTGCTGGAGTCGATTCGGGCGAACGATAAGCAGTTGTCGACGATTGTGCGGGCGGTTGAGCGTTTGCGCAGTAATGGTCTAATTTCGGCGGGTCGTGTGGATGAGGCAACGGGTGTGTTTCGGCCTTTGAGCCGCAGTGCGATTTGTCGGGCATTGGTCGCTTATAAGTTGCATCCCTCGCAGTTGTTGCAGGATGCCCCGGCGGTGTCGTTGGCGAGTTTGCATCCCAATCATGTGTGGCAGGTGGATGCTTCGATTTCGACGCAGTTTTATTTGGCCGATGATGGCGCGCGGGTGATGAGTAAGGCTGAGTTTTATGACGGTAAGCCGGCGAATCTGAAGAGAATTGAGCGTCAGCGGTTGTGGCGATATGTGGTGACCGATCATACGAGCGGGACGCTGTATGTGGAGTATGTGCTGGGCGCCGAGTCGGCCGAGAATTTGTGCAGTGTGTTGATTAATGCGATGCAGAAGCGCGGTGAGTCTGATCCTTTTCATGGTGTGCCGTGGGTGTTGATGACTGATCCCGGGGCGGCGATGACGAGTGGGATTTTCCGTAATCTTTGCCGGGCGTTGTCGATTGATTTGGTGATTAATCGGGTCGGGAATGCACGGGCGAAAGGTCAGGTTGAGCAGGCGCACAATTTGGTTGAGCGGGAGTTTGAGAGTGCTTTGAGGTTTCAGGCGGCCAGGACATTGGAGCAGGTTAATTCGTGGGCCGGCCAGTGGATGCGGTTTTTTAATGGGACGGCTGTTCATACCCGCACGCGGCAAACTCGATATGGGGTTTGGCAGTTGATTAGGCCTGAGCAGTTGCGCTTGGCGCCGAGTGTTGAGGTGTGTCGCGAGTTGGCGGTTAGTACGCCTGAGTATCGCAAGGTGAGTAATTTGTTGCGGGTGTCGTTCCGCGGTGATTCGTTTGATGTGAGTTCGGTGCCATCGGTGATGGTGGGTGAAAAGCTGCTGATTACGCGTAATTGTTGGCGGGATAAAGACTCCGCGCTGGCTGTTTTGGTGGGCGATGACGGGCGTGAGGCGTATCACGTGATTGAGCGTATCGGCTTTGATTCGTTTGGGTTTGCTGAGTCGGCGGCGATGATCGGTGGGCGTTATAAGCGCCATGCGGATACGCCGGCGCAGGTGTCGCGCAAGGTGTTGGAGCAGTTGGCGACTGGTACGAGTTGTGAGGCGGATGCGCAGGCCGCGCGTAAGGCGAAGGCTGTGCCGTTTGGTGGGCGGATTGATCCGCATAAGTATGTGAGTGACACGGTGTTGCCGGCTTATTTGCCACGCCGTGGTTCGAATCTGACTGTGAATACCCCGACTGTTGAAGTTCCCCCGCTGAGTTTGGTTGAGGCTGCGAAGTTGTTGCGCCCGCGCTTGGGCCATTTATGGTCGCCGAAGACGTATGGCTGGTTGTTGGAGCGTTTCCCCGATGGGGTTGCTCAGGAGCAGCTTGAGGCGATTGAGGCTGAGTTGAAGCGGCCTGTTGAGGTGAGGCGTAGGCCGGTCAGTTCGGTTGGGGGTGAGTGATGTTGAAGCTGAAAGGGATTTTGCAGGATGTGGGCCGGCCGCAAGCCGCGTTGGCGCAGTCGTTGAGGTTGAGTAGTGCCACGGTTGCGCAGTTGGTGAATCACAGTCTTTGGCCTCGCAGTCTGGACGGTGATGAGTTGCGGGTTCGTATCAGGCGTTTTTTGTCGGCTTCTGGTGCGAATGATGCCGCGATTGAGGGGGCTTTTGATGAAGTGGATGTGCCGTGTGTAAGCGCCGATATTCCGGCCGCGGTGATGGAGCTGTCCAAGGAGGACGAATTGATGTTGTTGCCTAAGCAAACGCTACAACCTGCTACTCGCAAGGCTTTTGGTCTGTTTCGTGATCCGTTTGATGAGTTGCAGTGTGCTCAGGATATGTGGGTGAGTCCGGATATTCGTTATGTGCGTGAGGCGATGTATCAGACGGCGCGCCATGGTGGTTTTTTGGCGGTTGAGGGGGAATCAGGGGCCGGTAAAAGTACGCTTCGCCGGGACCTGGTGAATCGCCTTGCTGAGAACAGTGATCCGGTGCTGGTTATTGAGCCGTATGTGTTGGCGTCTGAGGATAACGATTCGAAGGGGAAATCGCTTAAGAGTACGCATATCGCGGAGTCGATGATGGCGGCTGTGGCGCCGTTGGCCAAACCTAAGAGCAGTCCTGAGGCGCGGTTTGCTCAGTTGCATCGGGCGTTGAAGGAGTCGCATGCGGCCGGGTATCGCCATTGTCTGGTGATTGAGGAGGCGCATAGTTTGCCGGTGCCGACGCTTAAGCATTTGAAGCGAATTTTGGAGCTTGAGGTCGGGTTCACGAAGTTGGTGAGCGTGATCATGATCGGCCAGCCGGAGTTGGGGGTGAAGTTGAGCGAGCGCAATGCCGATGTGCGGGAGGTGGTGCAGCGGTGTGAGCGTGTGACGTTGGGACCGGTTGATGATTCGCGGCTGGGGGAGTTTTTGACCTTTCGGTTTGATCGGGTGGGTAAGGCGCTGGGCGATGTGGTCGATCAAGGCGCTATTGAGGCGATTGCGGCGCGGTTGTCTCAGTCCTCTCGCCAGGGTGGGAGGGATTCGACTGTTTCGCTGTTGTATCCGTTGGCGATTGGGAATCTGGTGATTGCGGCGATGAATTTGGCGGTTCAGTTGGGGGTGCCCAAGGTGACTGCTGATGTGGTTAAGGGGGTGTGATTTGGAGTCTCTTAATCTGGCGGGTCGGTTGAGGCGTGAGCCGTTGAGTATTTTGGCTGAGGGGTTTGCGGTCATGCTTTCGGCCTTCAACGAAGTGGTCCGGGAGTTGCGTGGGGCTGGTATTGAGGTCAAGCAGCAGGTGCTGCTGGACAATAAGGTGTTTATTGATGAGGCTAGTGCGGATCTGTTCGTTGAGCAGTTCGGGGATGTTTTGCGGGGTGTCCGTTATTCGTCTGCGGGGCAGTTCACTTGTAATACGGTGACTGTGCGTGGGGTTGATGTGGCTTGGCTCACGTTGGTCAGGGAGCAGGCGCAATGATCGGTGGCCTCGAGCGTGCGGCGGTGCGGGTATGAGTGACTTCCGTAGTAAGGGGCCAGAGTTGTTGGTTGATCTGACTGAGCATGTGGCTGCCTCGTTGGTCGAGCTGGTGTCGATGGAGGATGGGGCGGCTCGGCATGTGGCTCAGGAGGTGGCCGATCGGATGGCGGCGCATTGGGGCGGGCAGAATGTCTATTTTCCGATGGGGCTGGCGGGTAAGTTGAGTCGGAGAGATCGGGAGATCTTTGAGGCGTTCAATGGGACGAATCATAGTGATCTGGCGCGCAGGTATTCGGTGTCGCTGCAATGGATTTATAAGATTGTGAAGGCTGTGAGGAAGGATGAGGTGGCGCGTCGACAGGCGGATCTGTTCGCCCCGTCGGTTGATGACTGACGGGGCGATTTTCATTGCACTGGGTGTAAGGGAATTGCAGATGGTGTCCCAGTTTGTGCCAGGGTAGCCCGGCATGTGTCGGGTTTATCTAGCTTCTTGGGTATGATTTAGGTCACGCGTCAACACTCATGTCAGCGTATCTCTTGACTATCCCCCGATCAGTCCCCTCTCCCTCTGGGAGAGGGCTAGGGTGAGGGGCTTTTGATTTTCAGCTTCAAGGTCTGTCCCAGTACGGCACTTCGCCGAAGCACTCAACAAAGAAATCAATCACCGTCCGCACCTTCACCGACAACCTTCGACTCCCCGGCCACAGCACTGCGATCTGCTGCGGCTCCAGGCTGTTCGACACCTGATACTCGCGCAACACCGGCACCAGCGTGCCTTCGCGCACCGCTTCACCAATCAACCAGGACGGAAACATCACCAGCCCCAAGCCTTGTTCGGCGGCCTGGGTGAGGGTGTCGGCGTGGTTGCCAGTGATCGGGCCTTTGACCGAGTAAGGCGTCCAGTCGTCCTGATCCTGACGGAAAAACCAGCGTTGCTGACCGGTCGCACCTTTGTAGGCCAGGCACTGGTGTTGCGCGAGTTCGTCGGGATGTTGCGGTGTGCCGTGGCGCTTCAGATAAGTCGGGCTGGCCGCGACCTGAAAGCGGTGCGGCGCGAGAATCCGCGCCTGCATGCTCGAGTCGTGCATCGGGCCGATGCGAAACAGCAGGTCGGCGCCTTCCTGCAACGGGTCGACGTAATGGTCAGTCTGCTGGATGTCCAGTTGCAGCTTTGGATAGCGCGCGCACAACTGACCGAGCCACGGCGTCAGATGCCGTTGGCCGAACACCACCGGCGCGTTGATCCGCACCAGCCCGGTGGGTTCGCTTTGCTGTTCCTGCAACGCCTGCTCGGCCTCTTCCAGTTGCACCAGCACCAGCCGCGCATGGTGGCCGAGCATGCGCCCGGCCTCGGTCGGCGTCACGGCGCGGGTGTGGCGGTAGAGCAATTGCTGGTTCAGCGCCTGCTCCATCAACTGGATCTGCCGTGAAATCGAAGAGGGCGCCACGCCCTCGCGGCGGGCGACTTCGGAAAAACTGCCGTGGTCGAGCACCGCCACAAACAGCCTCAGCGCCTTGAATCCTAGTTCGTTCAGCCCGTGCATGGATCGTCCTGCTGTGCGCATTGCGCAAAAGTGTTGTCCGGATGCTCCCATTTATCGCACAGCTACGCCAGCCGATAATCCGCGCCATCGTTTACTTGCTTGGGTTTTGGATGATGCAGACATTGGATGAAGTGAGTGTGCCGGCGCCGGCGACCCGGTCGTGGTTGCGCCTGTTGTTGCTGCCGCTGGTGATTCTGGCCGGCATGGGCCTGTCGGTGGAGGCCGGGTTACTGGGGCCGCTGGGGCAGCAGGTCGGGCATCTGTGGGCGACCTTGAGCATCTTCGGCGTGGGTTCGGCGATTCTGTTTTTGCTGCTGTTGTTCGCCGGCCCGCAGAAAGGCCCGGCGCTGACCGATCTGCCGCGTTGGCAATTGATCGGCGGCTTTCTCGGGCCGATGTACGTGGTGGTGCTGACCCTGGCGACGCCGCATATCGGGATCGCGATGACGATGATCGCGATCCTGTCCGGGCAGGTCGGCAAGAGTGTGCTGATCGACCATTTCGGCTGGTTCGGCGCGACGCGCAAGAAGGTCAATGCCGAGCGCTGGCTGGCGTTGGGGTTGATAGTGGTGGCACTGGTTCTGATTGCGCGGGGTTGAGAATATGAGTCTGGTTATTTTGTTGGCAGTGGTGGTGTTGGCTGGCGCGGTGTTGAGTGTGCAGGCGGCGATCAATGGGCGCTTGGGCGAGACCGTCGGGGTGTTGCGCAGTAGTTTGCTGACGTTTTTCGTCGGGGCTGTGGTCACCGGGTTGTTGATTGTATTTTTTGAACCGGCGCATGCGGTGAGTTTGCTTGATGTGCCGAAGTGGCAGGTCTGCGGGGCGCTGTTTGGCGTGGTTTACATGATGGTCATGGTTGGCGCGGTGCCTGTTGTGGGGACTGCGGTGGCGACTGTTGCGGTGATTGTTGGCCAACTTGGGATGGGGATGTTGATCGATAATTTTGGCTGGCTGGGGAATCCGGCGATCGAGCTTTCGTCCTCGCGGGTGTTGGCGATGGTGTGTCTGGGGTTGGCTTTGGTCTTTATGTATCGGAGTAGTGTTCGTCGTTCTGATTGAGATTGGGTGTATATCCGTTGCTGCGGTAACGGCGGCTTAGGGTTTCGCCCTTACGGCGACTCACTTTTTTTACAAACGCCTAAAAAAAGTAAGCAAAAAAACGCTTGCTCCTACGTTCGGCCCGCTCGCTGGGGCTCGGGGGCCCTTCGCTCCGGGCTTCATCCGGGCGCAGCGCCTACGGTTTGCTTCGCTGCACCTCCTCTCGCTGTGTTTGGCTGCGCCAAACGGTCGCTGCGCTCCCACCCCCGGATGAATCCCTCCACTCAGCCTTCCGACGTCGCCCGTGGATCAAGATCAAAAGCTGCAGCCGAGCTTGCGCTCATCCTGTTGAGTGGTGGAAAAGCATGCGGTCGGCTTGTGTTCTGTGTTGGATCTACCCCTCACCCCAGCCCTCTCCCGAGGGAGAGGGAGCCGATTTTTGAGCCTTTCAGAACCTGAGTTCGACTGGGTGTTTCACGTCGGCGCACCTCTCCCAAACACCGCGATCAGTTCCCTCTCCCTCCGGGAGAGGGCTAGGGTGAGGGGCTCTTGATCTGGCTTTTGATGTGGCTTTGGCTTTTGATCTTTTGCCCCTTCGGCAGGCCGAGCGTAGGTGTTCATCCGGGGGTTAGGCGCGCAGCGCCATGCGGCGAAGCCGCATACATCGAGAGGAGGTGCAGCGAAGCAAACCGGAGGCGATGCCCCCGGATGGACACCGTAGCGAGGGAACACTGAGCCTAAGCGAAGTGCCGTACGCCGGGGCAAAGCCTTTTGGGTTACCTTTTCGGCGTTTGGAAAAGGTGACTCGCTGTAAGAGCGAAACCGCCAGCGGCAGCACCCGAAAAAACGGATATACACCCAAAAACCAAGTATCCAAATCGCACCCAAGCAAAATCAAAAGATCGCAGCCTTCGTCAGCTCCTACACTGGTATTTACGGCTTATCCCAAAAGCCCAGACAACCACCAAAAAAAGGAGTCTGCCCCCATGCCCGATAGAAAATGCGACTGCCCCAACTGCAAATGCACGATCAAGGAAGGCGACCACGCCTACGCCGTGCACGGCAAACACTATTGCTGTGAAGCCTGCGCGCACCACCACAAGGGCGGTGAAGAGTGTTCAAGCAAAGGCTGCCATTGCGCCCACCCCAAATAACCGCGCGCAAAAAAAGTGGAGCCTAATCAGGCTCCACTTGCAGTTTCAGGCTTTCATCATCCAGCCGTTCGGTACGGCGCACCGTGCCTTGCAGTCGTCGCCCGTCAACCCTGACCACCACGGTTTTCGCCTGGTCGAGGTCTTCCGGTAACGGCGCCGGCACACGCAGGGCGAAGCTATACGGGTCGTCTTCGACAGCCTCAAGACCCACCCGACAGTCCACGCTTTTGGTGATACGTCCGAACAGGGTGTCCAGTCCGTAATCCAGATGCGCCGGGCTGAAGATGCTGGTCATTGTGTACGCCCCCAAAGAGTCCCCATCGCCTGACGAGAGTCTAGCTCGCCGGTCGCCATGTGACGTTTTCCACGCCGAATTTCTCCGCCATCGGTTTGCTGGTCTTTTGCACTTTTTCCCGGCCGAAACGCGGGATGCGACCCACACCGGCGTCGCAGCTTGCCCAGTGCCACGCCTCGGCGTTGTCCATTCTGTCCGAGCGGATAATGAACGACTTAGGCGTGCCGTGAAGGGTGTAATCGATGACAAACAGTTTTGCGTTGTTCATAAAGCCCGTAATCCTCCCTGTGGTATTAGAAGGATCGCGGCGCGTCGGGAAAATTCACTCGGATTGTCCGACGGTATCTATCGTTGTCGACGCTGTGACCGACTGGTTACCATGCGCCTTCCGCCAACCCCAATGAATGCTCGCCATGGCCCTCGCCGCACCCCCCGATCTCACGGATACCGATGTGCCGGTGCAACCGCTGGCGCGTACCTATCCGCGTGGTTTGTTCATCGAGCCGCACGAGCATGTCTGGGGGCAGTTGCTGTATGCGATGAGCGGGGTGATGTGGGTCGAAACCCCGCATGAGGCGCTGGTGGTGCCGCCGCAGCGGGCGGTGTGGTTGCCGCCCGGGGTGCCGCATGGAATTCGCGTGGTCTCGGACTTGCAAATGCGCAATATCTACCTGCGCCCGGTGCTGGCGGCAACGCTGGATCCGACGGTGCAGGTGATCGAGGTCGGTGGGCTGTTGCGTGAGTTGATCGTCGGGCTGGTGGAGCAGGGCGACAGCGGTGAGCCGGCTTATTACGACGCCTTGGTCGGGCTGGCGTTGCTAGAGCTCAAGCGTGCCCGGCGCTCGCAATTGAAGATCCCGCTGCCGGACGATTCCGACCGGCGTCTGATGAATCTGTGCCAGGCGGTGATGGCGGCACCGTCGCTGGAGATCCCGTTCGAACAGCACGCGGAAAACGCCGGGGCCAGCGTGCGCACGCTGGCGCGGCTGTTCAAGGACAGCCTCGGCATGGGCTTCGCCGAATGGCGGCGGCAGGTGCAACTGGCGACGGCGGTGGCCGAGTTGATTCAGGGCGTGCCGGTGAGCGCGATCGCTCGCGAGCTGGGATACTCGCCGAGCAGTTTCAGTGACATGTTCCGGCGCGAGCTGGGCGTGGCGCCTTCGCAATTTACGGCCACCTGAACGCAATCCCTGTGGGAGCGGGCTTGCTCGCGAAAGCGGTTTGTCTGTGAAGCATAAAGTGACTGACCCGCCGCCTTCGCGAGCAAGCCCGCTCCCACAGGGGACGACAGTGAACGCGGGGAATTGGCCGAAATTCAGAAGTCCTTGGCCGACACCTCTGCCGATCCTTCCCTAGACTTTGCCCATTCCTTTCACGCGGCGGAGTTTCCTCCATGAACTACCTGATTTCGCTGGCCATCGGTCTCGGTGTCGGCCTGCTCTATGGCGCGCTGGATTTTCGTTCCCCGGCACCACCGGCCATCGCGCTGGTGGGGCTGCTGGGCATGCTCGCGGGTGAGCAGCTGTGGCCGATGGGCCGGCAACTGGTCGCCGGTTGGCTGTCCTGAATTCCTTTTTCCCTTTGATGGATGTCCTCATGAAAGCACTGCAATTCGATAAAACCGGCGATCTGTCTTCCCTGCATTTCGTCGACGTACCGACCCCGGTGCCCGGCGCTGATGAAGTGCTGGTCGAGATCAAGGCGGCCGGTCTGAACCCCAGCGATGTGAAGAACGTGCTCGGGCGATTTCCGTACACCACGTTGCCACGGATTCCCGGGCGTGATTTTGCCGGTGTCGTGGTCGAAGGCCCGCAGGCGTTGCTCGGTCAGGAAGTCTGGGGCACCGGGCGTGAGCTGGGCTTTTTCGCCGATGGCTCGCACGCGCAGTTCGTCAAACTGCCAGCCAATGGCGTGGCGCACAAACCGTCGCACTTGAGTTTCGCCCAGGCGGCCAGCCTCGGCGTGCCGTACACCACGGCGTGGGATGCGCTGGAGCGTAGCTTGGTGACGGCTGAAACCCGTTTGCTGGTGATCGGTGGCGGCGCGGTGGCCACGGCGGCATTGGCGTTGGCCAAGGTGCGCGGTGCGCAGATCCTCGCGGCAGCGCGGCGGCCGGAGCAGGTCAAGGAGTTGCAGGCGCAGGGCTTCCAGACGATTCAGCTGGATAAACCCGAAGACCTCGGCGCGCAGGTCAACGCGGTGTACAGCGGTGGCGCTGACGTGATCTTCGACACCACCGGCTTCTGGCTGCCGGCCTCGGTGGCGGCACTGGCAGCGTTCGGCCGCATCGCGATCATCGCCGCACCGGTCGACGGCCATGTGCAGTTGCCGGCGCTGGCGTTGTACCGCAAGGGCGGTTCGGTGGTCGGGATCAACTCGCTGCTGTACGGCGTGCAAGCCTGTGCGGCGATGCTCGAGCAGTTTGGGCGGTTCTTTGATGAGGATCTGTTGCCGTTGCCGCAGTGGTTGGTGCAGGTGCCATTGGCGGAGGGGGTGGACAGCTACGCGCAGGTGAATCAGGGCAGTGGCGACAAGGTCATCCTGATTCCCTGACACCGCAAAACAACTGTGGGAGCGGGCTTGCTCGCGAAAGCGGTGTGTCAGCGAAGCAAGTATTGGCTGATACACCGCATTCGCGAGCAAGCCCGCTCCCACATTTTTACCGTGTTGTACTCAGGATTGCGGAACGCCGTTTTCCCACGCCGACCAGTGTTTCAGAATGTCCTGCACCAGCGGGTTGCCGGCGCGATAGAGGTTTTCCAGCGCCGGCACGAACCCGCCCTGATCGGCGTATTTCAGCAGATTATCCACTTCACTGCCGCCCGGTGCCGGCCGATCAAAGTCAGAGCCGGCACGCACCACGGCCAGACGCTGCACATCCACCAGACCTTCGCGACTGGCACGCAGCAGCGCTTCATAGGTGGAGTTGTCTTCCTGTTGTGTGGTGCAGTATTCACCCTTGTTATCGGTCAGCAGTTTGGTCCAGACCTCGGCGCGTTCGCTCAGGCGTGTACCGGAGAACCAGGTGTTGCCCGCCAGCGTGTCGCAGCGCGTGACCACGGGCGGCTGATTGGCCGGGGCCGAGGGGTATTTCCGGCGCCACGCCGCCGACTCCTTGCTCTCGCTCAGTTCGACCTTGTGGCTCAGGGCGAAGGCTTTGGCCTGCAGTGTCGGGTTGAGTTCGAAGACTTCGGTCTTGTAGTCCAGCGGCGGCTTTTCGTTCGGACCCTTGGTGTTGATACCGAGGTAACCGGTCGGCCAGCTCGCCGGCGCATCGCGCGAATCCAGTTCCCATTGGGTACCGAATTCCACCAGGTAATGCGCCCACGCGGCGGTGCCGATGGTCCCGTGCTTCGGGCTGATGCCGGCGATACCCGCGATCAGGAAGTAGCTTTTGCGCAGGTCGAATTTCGGCGACAGCGCCAGGGCCAGGGTCGAGGCGGCAGCGTTGGTCTGGCCCATGCCGGTGGTCAGCAGACACACCTGCTGGCTGTTGCAGCGAATGCTCGGGTACTCGGCGGACAGCCCCGGTACGCGGATTTCCTGTTTTAGGTCGAGGCGCTCGATCCAGTTCTGCGCCTCGGGGGCGAACATGGTGATCAGTACGACTTTCGGCTGGATCGGCGCTTCAGCCGCCCACGCCGTGGAAGAGAGCAGGGCCGCAGCGGCCAGGGTCAGACGCGTCATTGCTTGCATGAGAATCTCCTGATTTCAGAACTGGTAGCCGATGCCGGCGTAGTAACCCCAACCGTTGGAGCGCGCGCGGAAATTGCCGTCGCCGAAGTTCAACTCACTGCCGTCCTCCCAGTTGCCGCCGTTATGGAAGTAACGGCCGACCAGGGTGAAGCGCAGGTGGGTGAACGAATACAGCAACACGTTGGTCGCCACCGTGGCATTGGCGGTGCGCGCCGGGTTGTCCTTGTGGATGTCCGAGCCGAAGTCGAAGTTGGTGAAACCGATGTAGGTCAGCGACGCGCCATTGCTGAATTTGTCGATGGGCACGATGTACTTGAGCTGCGCGCGGTAGCCGTCCCACGAATACTCATTGCTCGCGCCATAGTTTTCCCACTGGTAGCGCCCGTACAGGTTGGCCGACAGGTTGACCCGCGAATGGGTGTCGATGTCGGTGCCGAAGCCGCTGTACAGGGTGTTGGCGCGGTTCTCCTTGCGGCTGCCGTGATCGTAGATCCAGTCGAACGCCACGTACCATTCCTTGAACGGGCCGATGGCCAGGCTGCGGCCGGCGAGGTAGTCGATAGAGATGCGCGGCTCGTGTTCCATGAACACCGGTGAGCCGTGATCCCACACGCCTTTGTCATGGCTGTTGCCGATGTTGAAGATCTTCGGAATGTCGACGTAGCCGTACAGCTCGAACGGACCCTTGCGCCCGAAGTACTCGTATTCCAGGTAGATATCGTCGGCCGGTTGCGGCCCGAAGCTGATGTCCTTGCTGCCGATCAGCGTCAGGTCCTGGTTGTACCAGTCCGACAGATACACGCCTTTTTTCGGCGGGGCAGCTTCCGGGCTGAGGGCTTCGCCCTGAGCGGATTCGTCGGGCAGCGCCGGTTGCGCCAACGCGCTGTGGCTGAGAACTCCGGTAACGCCGGTCAGTAGCAGGGAAACAGCAAACGTGCGCGCAAACGGGGCGCGAAGAAGGGAAGCAACGTGCATTCAAAGTCCTTTTTTTCGGATCGAGGCCCGGGTTCTGCGGGTCTGTACGGTTTTGTTACGAAAAAGCCGTTATCGGCAGGTCGCAAACGTTTGCACAAGGCGTACCAGTTTCTTTTAAACGCTGAAATTCTCCTGTGGGAGCGGGCTTGCTCGCGAAGGCGTCGGGTCAGGTGACACATCCTTCTCAGTTACACCGCTTTCGCGAGCAAGCCCGCTCCCACAGGGTTAGTCAGGTGTCGCCAAACCCAGTGTTTACTGGCCGAAACCCGCGGTTTAGAAGGCCCTAGTATTAAAGTATTAACACCATTTAATCAGTGCCCCATCGCGGGGCGTCTACTAGCTTGTCAGCCAAGACGCGGTTTTGTGATGACCGTCGCAGTCTTGATTCGCGTGTGGAATAAGCACGTCTCCCACGCCTTCAAGGAAGAATTTGGCCACGACAAGGAGTAGCCCGTGGAAGCAAGGTTTGGTGTCGCCCTCGTTTCGCGTTTTTCCCCACTTTCCCTTGCTGTGCACCTGAGCGTTGCCGGACTGTTGTTCGGCGGCGTCAGCGAGCAGGCGCTCGCGACCTGCTCGGCGGCAGGTTCGACGATTACCTGTTCGGGCGTCCCGACGCTGCCGCTGTTTCTCAATGACTACAGCAGTGCCACCAGCGGCCTGACGGTCAACGTCACCAACGGAGCGCAGATGAACGCCACCCTGGGCGGCAAGGTGCTCAACCTGACCGGGGCCAACATCAACCTGAACAACTCCGGCACCCTCGACCCGGCCTTGCTGGGCCTGGTGTCGATCCTCAGTGGCGGTGCGTTCATCGGTACCGGCGCGACCAGCACGGTGAGCATCGTCAACAACGCCACCGGGCTGATTCGCGGCACCGGCATGTTGCTCGGGCTCAACCTGACCAGCATCGACGGGCTGGGGATTGCCGTGAACAACTCGGTGTCGGGCACCACGACCATCACCAACGACGGCACCATCACCTCCACCGGGCTGTCGGTCGGCGGCATCACCCTGGCCGATACCCCGGTGGTCGGGGTGTATGGCGGTTCGCAAGTCAACATGACCAACAGTGCCAGCGGCACCATCAATGGCCGGATTGCGTTCGAAACGTCAGTGGCGGGCAACACCTTCACCAACGCCGGCAACATCACCGGCGGTGTGTCGATGGGGGCGGGCAGCACCAACACCTTCTACGCGATCACCGGTTCCAGCGTTAACGTCGGCGACGGTGTGCAAGTCTCCGTCGGCCTCGGTGGCCTGATCGGCATCAACCTGACCTTCGCCCCGACCGGAACGATCGATGGCGGCGCGGCGGGTACCAACACGCTGATTCTGCAAAACCCGATCGGCCTTGGCGGCGGCACCACCGGGACGGGCACGGCGTCCAGCGCCACCTACGTCAACTTCAACAACCTGACCCTCAACAGCGGCACCTGGACCTTGCAGGGGCCGTTGGTCAGCGGTGCGACCACCCTCAATGGCGGTGTCGCGCAGTTTAACGACAACGCGGCGTTCGGCAGCGGCGTGCTGACGTCCAACGGCGGGATCCTCCAGGCCAGCAATGCCGGTTTGACGCTGGCCAACCAGATCAACCTGGGCGCCGGCGGCCTGACCCTGCAGGGCATCAACGGCACGACCCTCAACGGTGTGATTTCCGGCACAGGCGGCCTGACCAAGATCGGCAGCGGCCAGCTCAACCTCAACGGCATCAACACTTACACCGGCAACACCGTGCTCAATGGCGGTGTGGTGCTGGTGGGCAACAACCAGTCGTTCAGTACCGGTGGCATCACGGTTGGCGGCTCTTCGAGCATTTCAGCGACGGCACCGATTTCACTGGCTAACGCGATCACGCTCAACAGCACCCTCACCGCAACCGGCACCGGTGCGTTGACCTTGGGCGGGGTAATCAGCGGCGCCGCCAACCTGACCAAGACCGGCAGCGGCAGCCTGACCCTCAACGGCATCAACACCTACACCGGGATCACCAGTCTCAGTGCCGGGGCCTTGCGCGTCGGCAACAACAACGCACTGGGTACCGGTGTGCTCAACACCAGCAACGGCACCAGCCTCGACAGCACCGGCAACGTGACACTGGGCAACAACGTCGGCATCACCGGTGCGCTGAACGTGCTCGGCAGCAATGCGCTGACCCTGGGCGGCATCGTCTCCGGCACCGGTGCGATCACCAAGAGCGGCAGCGCCAGCCTGACCCTGACCGGCAACAACACCAACAGCGGCACCACCGCACTCAATGGCGGCAGCTTGCTCGTTGGCAGCAACACCGCCCTCGGCACGGGCGCATTGAACGCGGCGGCCGGCACCACGCTGGATGCGACCGCCGCCGTGACGTTAGCCAATGCCGTCGCGCTGGCAGGCGGGCTGACCATCGGTGGCACTCAGGCGCTTGGCTTGAGTGGTGTCATCAGCGGCGCCGGCAACCTGATCAAGGGCGGCACTGCGAACCTGACCCTCAGCGGCAACAACACGTTCTCCGGTGGCACCGCGCTGAATAATGGCACGCTGATCGTCGGCTCCAACACCGCGCTGGGCACCGGCGCACTGACCACGGCGGCGGGCACCACCCTCGACGCCAGCACCACCGTGGCGCTGAGCAACGCGGTCGCCCTCGGCGGCAACCTGAACATCGCCGGCAACGCCAATCTGACTCTCGGCGGCATAGTCAGCGGCAGTGGCGGGCTGACCAAGAACGGCGCGGCCAACCTGATTCTCAACGGCGCCAACACCTTCAGTGGCGGAACCACGCTGAATGCCGGCACCCTGACCGTTGGCAACGCCGCCGCATTGGGCAGCGGCGACCTGACCGTCGCGAACGCCGCGACCCTCGACAGCAACACCTCGGTCATCCTCAACAACAACGTCGCCCTCAACGGCAACCTGGCCATCGGCGGCAGCAACGGCATGATCCTCGGCGGCGTGCTAAGCGGCGCCAGCCAGTTGATCAAGAACGGCACGGCCAACCTGACCCTCAACGGCGCCAACACCTTCACCGGTGGCACCGCGCTCAACGCCGGCAGCCTGACCGTCGGCAACGGCGCGGCACTCGGCACCGGCACGTTGACCGTGGGCGGTGCGGGCGCAACGCTTAACAGCAGCGCCAACGTGACGCTGAACAACGCGATTGCCCTGAACGCCAACCTGACTGCCGGCGGTGCCAACCCGCTGACCCTCGGCGGCGTGATCAGCGGCAGCAGCAACCTGATCAAGACTGGCGCTTCGACCCTGACCCTCACCGGCGCCAATACCTACACCGGTTCTACGTCGCTGAACGCCGGGACACTGATCGTCGGCTCCAACACCGCGCTCGGCACCGGCGTGCTCAACGCTGGCAACAACACCACGCTGGACGCCAGCACCGCGACCAGCCTGGCGAACAACGTCAACCTCGGCGGCAACGTGACAATCGGCGGCAGCAATGCGCTGACGCTTGCAGGGGTGGTTTCCGGAGTTGGCGGCCTGACCAAAAGTGGCCCCGCTGATTTGATTCTCAACGGCGCCAACACCTACTTCGGCAACACCGCACTCAACGTCGGCAAGCTGATCGTCGGCAGCAATACCGCGCTGGGCAGCGGTGCGCTGAACGCGGCAGCCGGCACCACGCTGGACACCAACACTGCCGTCACGCTGGGCAATCAGGTCAACCTGGCCGGTGCGATGAACATCGGTGGCAGCGCAGACCTGACCCTCACCGGCACTGTCGCCGGAGCCGGCAGCCTGGTGAAAAACGGCGCGGCCAATCTGAACCTCAACGGCACCAACACCTACGCCGGCGGCACCACGCTGAACGCCGGTACGGTGACCGCCGGCAACAGTTCGGCGCTCGGCACCGGTGCGTTGACCGTTGGCGGCGCGGCAACGCTCGACAGCAGTTCGCCGCTGGTCAGCCTGGCCAACGCGGTCGTGCTCAATGCGGCGCTGAGCGTCGGCGGCACCCAGGACCTGACCCTCGGCGGCGTGATCAGCGGCGCCGGCCAACTGGTCAAGAACGGTAGCGCCAACCTGACCGTCAACGGCACCAACACCTTCAGCGGTGGCAGCACGCTCAACGCGGGTACGCTGACACTGGGCTCGGCCGCTGCGTTGGGCAGTGGCGGCCTGACCGTCGGTGGCGCTTCGACGCTGGACACCAGCACCGGCATGAGCGTCGGCAACAACATCACCCTCAACGCCGGCCTGACCCTGGCCGGCAGCAACACCCTGAACATCAGCGGCGTGATCGATGGCGCCGGCAGCCTGACCAAGGACGGCTTTGGCGATCTGACGCTCAGCGGCAACAACACCTTCACCGGTGCGCTGAACATCGCCTCCGGCAGCGTCACCACCGTGAGCAGCGGGGCGCTGGGCAACACCTCCGGCGCCAACATCAGCGCCGGTGCCAATCTCTATCTCAACAGCAGCGCCAGCCTCAACGGCTTGAGCGGCAGCGGCAGTGTGCAGATCGCCGGAGGCAATACCCTGACGGTGGGCGGCGTGAACAGCACCAGCACCTTCGACGGCGACCTCGGCGGCAGCGGTGCGCTGACCAAAGTCGGAACCGGGACGCTGAACCTCACCGGCAGCAGCGGCATCACCGGCAACACCAACGTCAACGCCGGTACGCTGAATCTCACCGGTTCGCTGGCCAGCACCCAGCTCAACATCAACAACGGCGCGACCCTCACAGGTACCGGTTCGGCGCTTGGTTTCATCACCATCAACAGCGGCGGTCATCTGGCGTTGTCCTCGGGCAATACCTTGTCCACCTCGTCGCTGATTCTCACTGCCAACAGCAATGTCGACGCGAGCCTTGCCACGCCATCGACCTCCTCGCTGATGAATATCGGCGGCAACCTGACCCTCGACGGTAACCTCAACGTCACCGATGCCGGCGGCTTTGGCGTGGGTGTCTATCGCTTGTTCAACTACATCGGCGCACTGACCGACAACGGCCTGACCGTGGCCGGTGTGCCGGTGGGTTATGGCCTCGGTGACATCCTTGTGCAGACCCTTGGCAATCAGGTGAATCTGGTGGTGTCGGCGCCTAACACGAACCTGCGCTTCTGGGACGGCAGCCAGACCATCCCGAACGGTAATGTGGACGGCGGCACCGGTACATGGACTGCCGGCGGCACCAACTGGACCAATTCCAACGGCACGCTGAACCAGACCTGGGCCGGCGATTTTGCGGTGTTCCAGGGCACGGCCGGCACAGTGTCGGTCAACGGCACGCAACTGTTCACCGGGATGCAATTCCTCACCGATGGCTACAACGTGGTCAACGGCACGTCGGGTCTGCTGACCGCCGTCAACGGCAGCGGCGGCACCACGGCGATGCGGGTTGATCCGGGCGTGACCGCCACGGTCGGCGTGGACATCAACGGCAGCGGCATCCTCAACAAACTCGATGCCGGCACCCTGGTGCTCAACGGCGCCAACACCTACAGCGGCGGTACGCAACTGGACGGCGGCAAGATCATCGTCGGCAGCAACACCGCGCTGGGCAGCGGCACGCTGACCGCCAACGCTGGCACACAACTCGATAGCAACACAGCGGTCACTTTGGCGAACGCGGCAACGCTCAATGGCAATCTGACGGTGGTCGGCAGTAATGCGCTGACCCTCAACGGCGTGATCGGCGGGACTGGTGGCCTGATCAAAAATGGCGCGGCCAGCCTGACCCTCGGCGGCAACAACGCTTTCCTCGGGCCGGTGGCGCTGAATGCGGGCGGCTTGATTCTGGCGTCGAACAGCGCGCTGGGCTCGGCCACTCTGAACGCGGCGAGCGGCACCACACTGGATGCCAGCGGCGCCTTTACGGCGGGTAACGCGATCAATCTGGCGGGCAACCTTGATGTCGTCGGCAGCAACGATCTGACACTGAGCGGTGCGATCAATGGCGCCGGCAGCCTGACCAAGAATGGTGCGGCCAACCTGATCCTGAGCGGGGCTAACAATTTCCTCGGCGGCGTCACTCTCAACGCCGGCACATTGACCGTCGGCAGCAACGGCGCACTCGGCCTGGGCAACCTGACCGTGGCCGGTGCCTCGGCGCTGGACGGCAACACCTCGGTGTCGCTGGGCAACAACGTGGTGCTCAATGCCAATCTGACCAATACCGGCAGCAGCGACGTAGCGCTCAGCGGCGTGGTCAGCGGCACCGGCGGTCTGATCAAGAACGGCGCGTCGAACCTGACGCTCAACGGCATTAACACTTACAGCGGCGGCACCACACTGAACGCCGGCACCGTGACCCTTGGCACCTCGGCGGGCCTGGGCTCCGGCGCGGTAACCGTGGCGGGTGCGTCGACCCTCGACACCACCGCGCCGCTGGTGCTGGCCAACAACGTCAACGTCAATGCCAACCTGAGCGTGGCTGGCAACAACAACCTGACGCTCGGTGGCGTAATCGCCGGGGCGGGCACCCTGACCAAGAATGGTCTGGCCGACCTGACGCTGTCCGGCAACAACACCTTCAGCGGCACCTTTGATGTGCAGTCGGGCAGCCTCACGACACTGGGCAACTCGGCATTGGGCAGCAATGCCGGAGTCAATCTCGGCGCTGCGGCGACGCTGAACCTCGGCGGCTCCGGCAGTCTCGCCAGCCTGACCGGTAGCGGTACAGCGCTGATCGGCGGCGGCAACACCCTGAGCATCGGCGGCAACAACGCCAGCAGCATTTTTGACGGCGTGCTCACCGGCACCGGCGAGTTGAGCAAACTCGGCACTGGTACGCTGACCCTGACCGGCCTCAACAGCCTGACCGGCAACACCACGGTCAACGCCGGCACCTTGAACGTCAGTGGCGCGCTGGACAGCGCCAGCGTACTGGTCAACAGCGGCGGCACCCTGACCGGCGGCGGCTCGCTCGGCGGGGCGGTAACCGTGGCGGATGGCGGTCATCTGGCCGGCGCCACCGGCAGCACCTTGTCGGTCAACTCGCTGGTGTTCAACGCCAACTCCAATTTCGATGTCGGACTGGGCACGCCGGTCTCCGGTGGCGGCAACGCGCTGGTCAACGTCGGCGGCAACCTGACCCTCGACGGCAACCTCAATGTCAGCGACATCGGTGGTTTCGGCAGCGGTGTGTACCGGTTGATCAACTACACCGGCGGCCTGACCGACAACGGCATGCTGATCGGCACGGTGCCGGGCAGCGTCACTCCGGGCGATCTGACCCTGCAAACCGCGCTGGCCAACCAGATCAACCTGCTGGTTACCGCACCGGGCGTCACCGTGCAGTTCTGGGACGGCAATCAACTCGTCGCCAACGGTTCGGTGGATGGCGGCAGCGGTACCTGGGGCGCCGGCACCACCAACTGGACCGACGTCAACGGCACCACCAATCAGGCCTGGACCAACAACTTCGCGGTGTTCCAGGGCACGGCGGGCACGGTCACCGTGAACGGCGCACAAACCATCACCGGCATGCAGTTCGTCACCGATGGCTACAGCCTGCAGGACGGCACCGCGGGTTCGCTGAATCTGGTCAACGGTTCGTTGGGTAACGCCACGGTTCGAGTCGATCCGAACGCCACCGCGACCGTCGGCGTTGCGCTTAACGGCAGCGGCACCCTCGGCAAATACGACACCGGCACGCTGGTGCTCAACGCCGCCAACGGCTACACCGGCGGCACCGCGCTCAATGGCGGCAAGATCGTCGTGGGCAACAACGCAGCGCTCGGCAGCGGTGTGTTGACCGCTGCGGACGGCACCGCGCTGGACAGCAACGCGGCCGTCACGCTGGGCAACGATGTGGTGGTGAACGGTGGCCTGACTGTCGCTGGCAGTAACGCCTTGACCCTCGACGGTGTAGTCAGTGGGGCGGGCAGCCTGATCAAGTCCGGCGCTTCGAGCCTGACCCTCAACGGCAGCAACACCTACAGCGGTGGTACTCAGCTCGCTGGCGGTACGCTGGTGCTGGGCAACAACAGCGCAATCAGCAGCGGTGCACTGAGCGTGACCGGCAACGGCAGCCTCGACAGCACCTCGGCGCTGCAACTGGCCAACGCGATCAATCTGGGGTCGCAACTGACCCTGGCCGGCAACCAGAACACCACGCTGCTCGGCGCCATCACCGGCACCGGCAGTCTGGTGAAAAACGGCAACGGTGACCTCGTGCTTAGCGGCGCCAACACCTACAGCGGCGGCACCACGCTGAACGCTGGCACTACCACCGGCGACACCAGCAGCCTGCAAGGCGCCATCGTCAACAACGCGGCGCTGACCTTCGCGCAGAACGCCGACGGCAGCTACACCGGCAACTTGACGGGCGCCGGCACGCTGAACAAAACCGGCACCGGCCAATTGCTCCTGACCGGCAACAACACCTTCACCGGTGATACCTCGGTGCAGGCCGGCAACCTGATCGTTAACGGCGTGCTCAACAGTGCCAACGTCAACGTCGCCAGTGGTGCGAAAGTCGGTGGCAGCGGGCAACTGGGCGGCAACGTGCAACTGGCCAGCGGTGCGACGCTGACCGGTGGCGGCACGGCTACACCGTTGTCGGTCGGCTCGCTGGCGCTGTCCTCGGGCACCAACCTGGACTTCAGCCTCGGCTCGGCCGCCAGCTCCACCACGGTGGTCAACGTCGCCGGTAACCTGACCCTCGACGGCACGCTGAATATCAGCAACGCCGGCGGTTTCGGCACCGGGGTCTATCAACTGTTCCGCTACGGTGGCAGCCTGACCGACAACGGGCTGGTCTACGGGAGCCTGCCGGTGTCGGCGGCCAACCTGACCCTGCAAACCGCGATCGCCAATCAGGTCAACCTGTTGGTACAAGGCACGCCGGGTGAGGTGCAGTTCTGGAACGGCGGCACTACCAACCCTGATGGCAGCATCGGTGGCGGCAGTGGCGTGTGGGGCCCGGGCACCAACTGGACCGATCCGAGCGGTACGCAGGCGCTGGCGTCCAATGGTCAATTCGCAGTGTTTGGTGGCCAGGCCGGTACCGTCACTGTGCAGGGCAATCAGAACTTCACCGGTCTGCAGTTCCTCACCGGCGGCTACAGCCTGGTGCCGGGCGCTGGCGGTACGCTGACACCAGTCAACGGTGCCGACGGCAGCCTGGCGCCGGTGCGGGTCAATGCCGGAGCCAATGCTGAAATCGACGTGCCGCTGATCGGCACCGGCGGTATCGAGAAACTCGATTCCGGCACCCTCGTGCTGACGGGCGCCAACACCTACAGCGGTGGCACCACCGTCAGTGGCGGTACGCTGATCGGTAACACCACGAGCCTGCAAGGCAACATCACCGACAACGCCACGCTGGTGTTCCAGCAAAACACCGATGGCCAGTTCAACGGTGTGCTCAACGGCACCGGCGCGCTGTTCAAACGCGGCGTGAGTCGCCTGTTGATGGTCGGCAATCAACCGTTCAGCGGTACGGTTTCCGTCGATCAAGGCCTGCTGCAAGTCGGCAGCCGTGCGGCCCGGGCTTCGCTGGGCGCACAAGTCACGGTCGCCAACGGCGCAGGCCTGAGCGGTAACGGCAGCGTCGGTTCGGTGGTCAACCACGGTGTGGTGGCTTCCGGTGGCGCTGACGGCACCTTGAGCGTGGCCGGCAACCTGACCAACAGCAGCGATGGTGTACTGGCGCTGACCGTCAGCTCGCCAACCGCGACACCGTTGGCGGTGGGTGGTACGGCGGCATTGGGCGGCGGTCTGGTGGTCAACAGCCTGGCGCCATTCACCGGCAACACCACCTACTCGCTGATCACTGCGGGCGGTGGGGTGACCGATACCTTCAGTGCCACCGATCTGCCGCAGTACGCGTTCCTTAACAGCTCGCTGATCTACGGTGCCGATTCGGTGACCCTGGCCGTGAGCCGCAACGGCAACTCGTTCGCCGATGTCGCTGCCACGGGCAACCAGCGCGGCACCGCCACGGCACTGTCCAATAACGGAGCGGCCGGCGCGGCGTTGCAGAACCAGATCGTCAACCTCAGCGTCGCCGGTGCGCGCAATGCGTTCGACAGCCTGTCGGGTGAAATCCACGCCAGCACCGCCAGCGCCATGCTGGAGGACTCGCGCTTCATCCGCGAGGCGGTCAATGACCGCATGCGCCAGCCATCGTGCAGCGCCGCGGATGATCCACGCAAAACCCTGGCACCGAGCGACACGCAACTGAGCAGCAACGGCTGCCACGGGGAAATGGTCGGCTGGATCCGGGCTATCGGTGCCTGGGGCGACATGGGCGGCGACAGCAACACGGCGAAAGTCGATCGCAACCTTGGCGGTTTCATGCTCGGCACCGACAAGGCGCTGGATGACACCTGGCGTGCCGGGATGGCGGCCGGCTACACCCGCAGTAACCTCAATGCGCACGATCGCAACTCAGATGCCAAGGTCGACAGCTACCACTTGGCCGGTTATCTGAACTCGCAATTCGATGCACTGGCGGTGCGCCTCGGCGCGGCTTACAGCTGGCACAGCATCGAGACCAAACGCGATGTCAGCGTCGGTACTTACAACGATCGCCTGAAGGCCGATTACGACGCGCGCAGTGCGCAGGTGTTCGGTGAAGTGGGTTACGCGATCAGCGCAGCAGGCGTTGCCATCGAACCGTTCGCCGGGCTTGCCTACGTCAACTACGACAGCGACACCGGCAAGGAAAAAGGTGGAGTGGGGCGCCTGAAGGCCGACGCCGATCAGGACATCACCTACTCGACCCTCGGTGTGCGTGTCGGCAAATTGGTGACCCTGGCCAACGGCAGCCAACTGACGCCACGCGCGGCCATCGGCTGGCGGCATGCCTACGGCGACACCAAACCTGACGCCGACCTGACCTTCATCGACGGCGGCGCCTCGTTCAGCACCCAGGGCGTACCCATCGCCAAGGACAGCGCATTGCTCGAAGCCGGCATCGACTTCCAGGTGACCCCGACCGGCAAGCTGGGCATCGGCTACTCAGGCCAGGTGTCGAGCGACAACAACGACAGCGCGTTCAACATCAGCTTCAGTCAAAGCTTCTGAATCATGGTCGAAGTACTTTAGCCGCCCGAAAGGGCGGTTTTTTTTGCACAATCGAAAGCCTTTGTGGCGAGTGATTTCTGCACTGAGGTAGGAACGAGATGGATCTGTCGAAGCATTTGTTAAATCTGGAAAACCGCTTGCTGTCGCGCGCCGTGCGCGAGGATGCCGCAGAACTGGCGAGATTGATCGCGGACGACTTTGTCGAATTCGGCGCCAGCGGCGGCATCTGGAATAAATCCGATGTACTGGAAGCATTACCGCAGCAAGTGTTCGCACAACGTACCGTCAGTCAGTTCACGCTCAAGCAATTGTCGGAAGATTCGGCTCTGGTGACGTATCACTGCCATACCGTAGCTGGCGGCCAGCGGGTGCCGGCGGACAGTTTGCGCAGTTCGGTATGGCGGCGGCAGGGTGAGCAGTGGCAGATGGTTTTTCATCAGGGCACTTTTGTGCCCGGCCGTGAAACCGTGGAGACCCGTCGATAGCTTTCGCGAGCAAGCCCGCTCCCACACTGGATCTTCAGTGAACACAGGATTTGTGGATGACAGCGATCCCCTGTGGGAGCGAGCTTGCTCGCGAAGGGGGCCGAACATTCAGCGCAAAAATCAGCCGGCCCGCGCTCTGCTAGAATCCGCCCCATCAACTGCCAGAGACTCTCCCATGAGCGAGCCGATTCGCCTGACCCAATACAGCCACGGTGCCGGTTGTGGCTGCAAGATTTCCCCGCAGGTGCTGGAAGTGATTCTGGCCGGCAGCGGTGCGCAGAACCTTGACCCGAAACTGTGGGTCGGCAATGCCTCGCGTGATGATGCGGCGGTGTACGAGATCGACGCCGAGCGCGGTGTGGTGTCGACCACTGATTTTTTCATGCCGATTGTCGACGACCCGTTCGACTTCGGCCGGATCGCTGCGACCAATGCGATCAGCGACATCTATGCGATGGGCGGCGATCCGTTGATGGCGATTGCGATCCTCGGCTGGCCAGTGAATGTGCTGGCGCCGGAAGTGGCGCGGGAAGTGATTCGCGGCGGGCGCGCGGTGTGTGACGCCGCCGGCATTCCGCTGGCCGGCGGGCATTCAATCGATGCGCCGGAGCCGATCTTCGGCCTGGCCGTGACCGGTCTGGTGGAAAAACGCCACATGAAGCGCAACGACACCGCCACCGCCGGTTGCCTGCTGTACCTGACCAAGCCGTTGGGCATCGGCATCCTCACCACCGCCGAGAAGAAAGGCAAATTGCGTTCCAGCGACATTGGCGTGGCCCGTGACTGGATGTGCACCCTGAACAAACCCGGCAGCCGTTTTGGCAAACTGGCCGGCGTCACCGCGATGACCGACGTTACCGGTTTCGGCCTGCTCGGGCATCTGGTGGAAATGGCCGACGGCAGCCACCTGACCGCACGTATCGGCTACAACCACGTGCCGCGTCTGGACAGCGTCGAGTACTACCTCGAACAGGGCTGTGTGCCCGGTGGCACCTTGCGTAACTTTGACAGCTATTCGAGCAAGCTCGGCCGTCTGCAGGAGTTGCACAAGCGCGTGCTGTGCGACCCGCAGACCAGCGGCGGTCTGTTGATTGCAGTTACACCGGAAGGCAACGCCGAATTCCTCGCCGTGGCTGCCGAACTGGGCCTGAACCTGGCGCCGATCGGCGAGCTGGTCGAGCGACAGACCCACGCAGTCGAGGTGAACTGATGTCACGCGACTGCACCGATTACCGCGATATTTTCCTCAACGACCGGCCGATGATGGATGCCCGTGCGCCGATCGAGTTTGCCCACGGCGCGTTTCCCGGCGTGGTCAACCTGCCGCTGATGAACGACCGCGAGCGCGAGCAGGTGGGGACTTGCTACAAGCAGCATGGACAACAAGCCGCCATCGCCCTGGGTGAGCGGCTGGTGTCTGCCGAAGTGCGGGAGCAGCGCATTCAAGGCTGGGTCGAGTTTGCCCGGGCACACCCCGACGGCTATCTGTATTGCTTTCGCGGCGGCTTGCGTTCGCAGATCGTCCAGCAATGGATCAAGGAAGAGGGCGGGATCGATTACCCGCGTGTCGGCGGTGGCTATAAGGCGATGCGTACGTTCCTGCTGGAGACGATCGATCACGCCGTGGCCGAGTGCGATATGGTGCTGCTGGGCGGCATGACCGGCACCGGCAAGACCGAACTGTTGGTGCAGTTGAGTAATGGTCTGGATCTGGAAGGCCACGCCAATCATCGGGGCTCGAGTTTCGGCAAGCGCGCCACCGGCCAACCGACCAACATCGATTTTGAAAACCGTCTGGCCGTTGATGTGCTGAAAAAACGCGCCGGCGGGATCCAGCAGTTTGTGCTGGAAGACGAGAGCCGGGTAGTCGGCAGTTGTGCCTTGCCATTGCCGCTGTACCGAGGCATGCAAGTGGCGCCGATGGTCTGGCTTGAAGACAGCCTGGAGCAGCGGGTCGAGCGGATTCTGCAGGATTACGTGATCAACCTGCACGCCGAGTTTGTCGCGGTGCATGGCGAGCAGGGCTTTGCGCTGTATGCCGAGCGGCTGATTGCGAGTTTGAACAATATCCAGCGCCGGCTGGGCGGCGAACGCCATCAGCGGATGTTCCTGCAGATGGAAGAGGCCTTGGTGGAGCAGGCGCGCAGCGGTTCGGTCGAGCAGTTTCGTGACTGGATCAGCGTGTTGCTGCGCGAATATTACGACCCGATGTATGCGTTCCAGCGTGAGAAGAAGGGCGGGCGGATCGAGTTTGCCGGGGAGCGCGGGGCGGTGCTGGAGTATTTGCGTGAGCGGGTGAATCAGCGGGTTTGAGGGTGCTCTTGCGGGCCTCTTCGCGAGCAAGCCCGCTCCCACATTGGGTCTCCACTGGGCAGAAATTTCTGCCTGACGCAGATCCCCTGTGGGAGCGGGCTTGCTCGCGAAAGGGCCGGTACAGGCAGCGCAAAACTCAAGTCGGACAAGTCACCTTGCCGTTATCCAGCCCCTGCTTGTAGCTGTGACTCTGCAAACTGGCCTTGCCGTTGTGCCAGGTCAGGGTCAGCACGTACAGCGAATCGAAATCGCCAGCCGCCCAGTCATCGGTGATGGTCTGCTTTTCGCCGACTGCCTTGCCGGCAACCTTGTTGATCAGTTCCGGCAAATAGCCGTGCGACCATGCGGTGTAGATCGTCGCGTTGTGGTACTTGTCCTCGGTCAGCTCGCGCGCCAGATCACTGGTGTCGTTGGCGGAGAACTCGATGTTCACCGGCAGGCCGAGCTTGATCGCGGCGGGGCTGATGGTCATCAACGGACGGATGTAGCTGTAGGAATTGTCCAGTTCGCCTTCCTCGACATTGCGCGTCGGGTTGGCGGCGAACACGTAATCGGCCTTGCCGAATTTTTCCGGCAGCAGGGTCGACAGCTCGATCGCCCGGTTCAGACCCTGACAGTTGAGCTGGCCGAGACCGCCCTCGGGTTTTTCCGCGTGGCGCAGGAAGATCAGCGTCTGCGTACCGTCCACCGGTTGCGCGCGAATCTGGCTCGATTCGAGCGACAAGGTCAGCGCACTGACTGCCAGCAGGGAGGGCAGGGCCACATAGGCGCGATGTTTGAAGCGTTTGGCGAAACTCATGAGGTTCGTCATTGAATATAGGATTCTTCAGCAAATTCGGTTGGGGCTGACCAACCCTTACACCGCGGGCTCCCAGCGCCGGGTGTTGTCCATGTCGTGTCGTACTTCCCTTGCAAAGACATAGCTCAGAGTCCACTGAGGCCGCTTGGTTCGATCCTGGCTTCTGCACACTAGCTGCAGAATGTTACGGTTCCTGGATTATGATCAGCGCTTTCCATGTGACTGGATGTTTCCCATGACCGATCTGTCCGCGTTCCCCATCACCCACAAATGGCCCGCGCAGTACCCTGACTGGATTCAGCTCTATTCCCTGCCGACCCCCAACGGCGTCAAGGTCTCGATCATGCTCGAAGAGATCGGCCTGCCCTACGAGCCGCACCGCGTGGGCTTCGACACGCAGGATCAGCTGTCTCCCGAGTTCCTGTCGCTGAACCCCAACAACAAGATTCCGGCGATCCTCGATCCCCACGGCCCGCAAGACCAGCCGTTGCCGCTGTTCGAGTCCGGCGCGATCCTGATCTACCTCGCCGACAAGAGCGGTCAGTTGCTGGCGCAGGAAGGCGCGCTGCGTTACGAGACGATTCAGTGGCTGATGTTCCAGATGGGCGGTATCGGCCCGATGTTCGGCCAGCTCGGTTTCTTCAACAAATTCGCCGGCAAGGACTACGAGGACAAGCGTCCGCGTGATCGCTATGTCGAGGAGAGCAGACGCCTGCTCAGCGTGCTCGACAAACGTCTGGAAGGTCGCGACTGGATCATGGGCGAGCGCTACACCATCGCCGACATCGCCACGTTTCCGTGGGTGCGTAACCTGATCGGGTTCTATGAGGCGGGGGATCTAGTGGGCATCAGCAACTTCCCGAACGTGACCCGGGTGCTGGAGCGCTTTCTGGCTCGCCCGGCTGTGGTGCGCGGGTTGACCATTCCTTCCTGAGGCCAAACATAACCCTGTGGGAGCGGGCTTGCTCGCGAAGGCGCCGTGTCAGTCAATACGTCTTTTTCTGATACACCTCCTTCGCGAGCAAGCCCGCTCCCACAGGAATAGTGATGACGCCCGCAGATTATTGCGTCCTCGGTAACGCACTGTTGATTGATCCAGGTTTGTACCTGCGCCCACCGAAGGCATAAGCTTCGCCCCCTACGACTTTCGTCTCATCTGCCGTTTTCAGGAAGATCCATGTCCAGCCAGTTCCCCGAAGCACGTCCCCGCCGTCTGCGCCGCAATGCGAGCCTGCGCAGCCTGTTCCAGGAAACCGAGTTCAGCCTGAATGATCTGGTGCTGCCGATTTTTGTCGAAGAAGAGATCGACGACTTCGTGCCGATCAAGAGCATGCCGGGGGTGATGCGCATTCCCGAGCGCAAGCTGGCCAGTGAAATCGAGCGTTATGCCCGTGCCGGGATCAAGTCGGTGATGACCTTTGGCGTGTCCCATCACCTGGACGCCAACGGCAGCGACACCTGGCGCGAAGAGGGACTGGTCTCGCGCATGTCGCGGATTGCCAAGGACGCCGTGCCGGAAATGATCGTGATGTCCGACACCTGCTTCTGCGAATACACCGATCACGGCCACTGCGGTGTGATGCACAACCACGAAGTCGACAATGACCAGACCCTGATCAACCTCGGCAAGCAAGCCGTGGCCGCGGCGCGTGCCGGTGCGGACGTGATCGCGCCGTCGGCGGCGATGGACGGCCAGGTGCAGGCGATTCGCCAGGCGCTGGACGCCGCCGGTTTCACCCAGATTCCGATCATGGCTTACTCGACCAAATTTGCCTCAGCGCTGTACGGTCCGTTCCGCGAAGCCGGTGGCAGTGCGCTGACAGGTGATCGCAAAAGCTATCAGATGAACCCGATGAACCGTCGCGAAGCCCTGCGCGAATCGCTGCTCGACGAGCAGGAAGGCGCCGATGCGCTGATGGTCAAGCCGGCCGGTGCGTACCTCGACATCATCCGCGACATCCGTGAAGCCTCGAACCTGCCGCTGTCGGCGTATCAGGTCAGCGGCGAGTACGCGATGATCAAGTTCGGCGCGCAGGCCGGTGCAATCGACGAGGATCGCGTGGTGCGCGAAAGTTTGGGCGCGATCAAGCGCGCGGGTGCGGATCTGATCTTCACTTACTTTGCGATGGATCTGGCGCTGGCCGGGATCTGACGAATACCGCACAACCCCCTGTGGGAGCGGGCTTGCTCGCGAATGCGGTGTATCAGCAACGAATAGGTTGACTGACACGACGCCTTCGCGAGCAAGCCCGCTCCCACATTGGGACTGTGTAGGGTCAGGGGCAGTGGAAGTAGGGTCGGATCCCGTGATCCCGAAAGTACCGCTCGATCACCTTCGGATCCGCGCTGTTATCGGCAATCGCCACATAGGTATCCGGGCGCAACAGGTAAAAACCGTTACGCCCCAATCCCGCCGTTTCAAACGCCGGCCGCCAGTCGAACACGTGCAGCGACAGATGGTGTTCATTGCACCAGGCGATCATCTCGTCGCTGGTTTCGCCGTACGCGTGCACCTGCCAGCAGGGCTGGCGCAGCGGCTCGAAATTATCCCCCTCACCATCATGCGCCCACGGCAAGCGGTCGCCGCCGTGGACGTGGCCGGCCGTGCCCTGGCTCAGCGGCATGCCGCGGTAGTTGAGGGTGACCTGTGAGACGGTGCGAAAGAGGAATTCGCGGCTGGCCTCGAACGTGGCCATTTTCGGGATCAGAAACGGTGCCAGACGCGTGCGCAGCAAATCGGCGATGCGCCCCTCGGCGGTGACGAAACTGAACACCTTGTCGGTGGTCGACACCAGCCGCCGGGCGAAGGCGATGCGCTCGGTTTCGTAAGTGTCGAGCAGCTTCGCCGTGGCGCTGCCGTTGAGCACGGCGGCGAGTTTCCACGCCAGGTTGATCGCATCGCCGATGCCGGTGTTCATGCCCTGGCCGCCAGCGGGGCTGTGCACGTGCGCGGCGTCGCCGAGGAGAAACGCCCGACCGCTGCGAAAGTGCTCGGCCACGCGGTGATGCACGCGGTAGGTGGAGAACCAGTTGACCTCGTCGATGTGAACTTTCAGGTGCTCGATGGCGCGGCTGCTGACGTCGGCAAATTGCAGGGTTTCGGCGCGGTCGGCACGTTCGTCACGCACGGTGCCGATCAGTCGGGCGCGGCCTTCACCGGCCAGCGGGAACACCGCGAGAAAATCCGCTTCGTCCAGATCCAGATGCAGCTCGCCGTTCATCGCCGGGCCGCTGGCCTGCACATCCGCAACGTAGAAAACCTGCTGATAGGTGCCACCCGGGAACCCGGTGTCGAGGGTTTTGCGCACCACCGAACGTGCGCCGTCGGCACCCGCCAGATAGCACGCCTGACAGATTTCCTGCAGCCCGTCCGGCAAGCGCAAATGCGCGATTAGGCCATCGCCGGTTTCTTCGAAACTCTCAAGCTCGGTGTTGCGCTCAACCGTCACGTCATAGTCTTCGAGGCGTTCGAGCAGCAGTCGTTCGTGCTGATCCTGGGGAAAGATTTCGATGAACGAGTAGGGCGTCAGGCCTTCGCCGATGCGCTGCAACGGCAACTGCGCGACCGGTTTGCCCTTGACCCAGAAATTCGCCGCCGCGACCTTGTGGCCGTTGCGCACCACGGTGTCGGCCAGGTCCAACTGGCGATACAACTCCAGGGTGCGCGCCTGCACCGCCAGTGCTCGTGAGGTGGTGCCGGGCGCGGAGGTCTTGTCGATGATGCGCACGCGCACGCCCAGTTTGCTCAGCCACAGGGCCAGCACCAGACCGGTCGGGCCGGCACCGATGATCAGTACGTCGCTGCGGTTCATGGGCCTGTCCTCTGTTTGCTGTGCAGCAAGTATGGATCAGATGGGAAGGGTGGCCAGTTGATCGGTCAGACGGAAAAAGGCCCCGCAGCGGTGGGGCTGTGGGGCCTTTTTTCGGGTGTTTGGCAGGAGATTTGGTGACAGTGAAATTTGCCCCCTCACCCCAGCCCTCTCCCCCAAAGGGGGCGAGGGGGAAAGGGAGCCGATTTGGGTGCCTTTCAAAACCTTAGTTCGACTCGGTGGCACACGTCGGCGTGACTCGAAAGAACACCGCGGTCAGTCCCCTCTCCCTACGGGAGAGGGCTAGGGTGAGGGGCTTTTGAGGGTGAGGGCTTCTCAGCTTTAAAAATCGATAGTGCCCGACAGCTTCGCCACCCGCGGCTCACCCTGGGTCAGATAACCGCCCTGCGCCGATTCCCAATACTTCTTGTTGGCCAGGTTTTCGACGCCCAGGCGCAGGGTCACGTCTTTCTGCGAGACCTTGAACGCATAACGCGCACCCGCGTCGAAGCGGTTCCAGGTTGGCAGGCTGAGGTTGTTGGCCGCGTCGGCATATTGGCCACCGGTACGCAGCATCCGCGCATTCAGCGCCACGCCTTGCAGGCCCGGTACATCCCAGTCGGCGCCGGCGTTGAACTGGAAGCTCGGCACGCCGATGGCACGGTTGCCGTCGTTGGCGCCGTTCTGGGTGTTGCGCAGTTCGGTGTCCATCAGCGTCAGGCCGCTGATCAGGCGCAGGCCGTTGATCGGCTCGCCGAACACGTTCATCTCTATGCCTTTGTTGATCTGCTCGCCTTCACGCACGTAGGTGCAGGTGGTGGCGCTGTTGATTTCGCAGTAACCGTCGCTCGGCTGCTCGATGCGATACACGCCCAGGCTCGCGCCGTAAGTGCCCATGTCGACCTTGACCCCGGCCTCGGTCTGCTTGGAGCGCGCCGGCGCGTAGACTTCGTTGCCGTTGGTCACACGCAAGCCGCCGGCGCTGGTCGGCGAGGTCGGCCCCTGGGCCAGGCCTTCGATGTGGTTGGCGTAGAACGACACGTGTTCCCACGGCTTGAACACGATGCCGTAGACCGGCGTGGTGATCGATTCGTCGTAGCTCGACTTGCGGCTGCCGCTGCCGTAACTGGCGTAGTTGTAGCCTTGCACCACCAGTTGCTGGCGACGCAGGCCAGCGGTGATCAGCAGGCGATCATCGAAGAAACCGAGGGTGTCGGAGAGCGCGAGGCTGCGGTTGAAGGTCTTGCCGACGATGCCCGGGTCATTGAGATCGCCGCCGGAAAAATTGCCGACCGGCGACGGCGTTTCCACCGGGTGGTAGATGTTGTTGGCGTACTTGGTCAGGTCGAAATCATAGGCACTGCGCTGTTCGGCCCACAGACCGCTGAGGCCGAAATTGAGCTTGTGGCTGACGGCGCCGGTGTTGAACTTGCCGTTGAGACCGGCCATCAGGCTGGTGTTGTCCTCATCGTGGGGGATGAACGAGCCGGTGGTGTAGGAGGCGCCGTTGTTGCCCACCAGCGTGGTCGAATTGTAGCGCCCGACCTCGCGGGTGTGCTTGGCGCCGCCAGCGACGTACGCGGTCCAGTTGTCGTTCAGGTCGTACTCGGCGCGGAGCATGCCGAAGGTGTCTTCGATGTCGGTGTAGCCCCACTTTGGCGCGTAGTTGGTGTCGGCCGACGGCGCGTCCGGAATGTGCGTGGCGGTGCCGAGGTTGACCGAGTTGCGGCCACCGTTGACGCGTTCTTTCTGGTAGGCGAAGTCGCCGGAAATACGCAGCGCGTCACCACGATAGTCGAGGCCGATGCTGAACAGTTTCGAGCGCTGGTTTTCGTGATCGATGCCGGTGTCGCCTTCGCGCTGCGACAGGTTGATCCGCGCGCCGAAGCGGTTGTCTTCGCCGAAACGCTGGCCGATATCGAAGTGCTGACCGATGCGACCTTCGCTGTTGATATCGGTGGTGTAGCGGCGCAGCGGCTCGTCGCCGGCACGCTTGGGCTGCAGGTTGACGCCGCCACCGATGCCGGAGCCGGTCGGGGTCACGCCGTTGATGAAAGCGTTGGGACCTTTGAACACTTCCACGCGCTCCAGGGCGTCAGTGGAAATGATCTGCCGCGGCAGCACGCCGTACAGGCCGTTATAGGAAATGTCGTCGCCGTTGAGCGGCAAGCCGCGGATCATGAACACCTGCGCCTGGTTGGAGAAGCCCGAGGCCTGACGCACCGACGAATCATTGAGCAACACGTCGGCAACGTTTTCCGCTTGCTGGTCCTGAATCAGCTGTTCGGTGTACGACGCGGCGCTGAACGGCACGTCCATCATGTCCTGATTGCCGAGCACGCCGAGCTGACCACCACGGGCGACCTGACCACCGGCATAGACCGGGGGCAGGGCGTTGGGCGTCGGTGCCTGGGCGTTGATGTTGACGTTGTCGAGCACCAGCTCCTTGCCGTTTTCGTCGGCAGCGTGAGCGGTAACAGTCAGGGAGCACAGCAGGGCAAGAAGCGTCGGGCGAAACGGGACGGCGAGTCGAGCTGAAACGGGCATGTCGATACCTGGAGGCGTGCGGCCGGTGAGAAAATTGGAACGGCGCGGGGAACTCCTTGCGCAAATACGACTCCAGGTACAAATGATAGGAGTTCGCAGTAACGTTTTGCAAACTGTTTATCTTGCTGAATTTCCCGATCCGAATGGAAACCTGTAGTGAGGGGATTTATCCCCGATGGCGCGCGGAGCGGGCCGCTTTGACATTCGAGGACTGCTGCGCAGTCTATCGGGGATAAATCCCCTCACCACAAAGGTCACAGTCCTAGCCTGCGTCACACTTTTGATCGTATGGTGAACCCGCCTCAATGCACGCCAAGGAGCGCCATGCACACCCCTCGATTACTCGTTACCCTCGCCGCGCTGCTGGTGCTCGCCGGTTGCGCCGGCCAGCGCAGTCAGGAGCCTGTTCCGCGCGCACCCGCCGAAGTGAAAGCCGAAATAGTGCGGCTGATGCCGGCCAAAGTTCCCGACCGTCAAGGCTGGGCCACCGACATCTACGCCGCGTTCGCCGCACAGAACATCAGCCCGACCACGCAGAATCTGTGTTCGGTGCTGGCCGTGGCCGAGCAGGAATCCACCTTCCAGGTAGACCCCACGGTGCCGGGCCTGGGCAAGATCGCCCGCGACGAAATCGACCGTCGTGCCGCCAAAGTGCATATCCCCGGTCTGTTGGTCAGCGCCGCGCTGCAAGTGCGCTCCACCAGCGGCAAGACCTACAGCGAACGCTTGAACGCGGCACGCAGTGAAAAAGAACTCAGCGCCATTTTTGACGACTTCATCGGCAGAGTGCCGATGGGCCGCACCTTGTTCGGCGGCTTCAACCCGGTACACACCGCCGGACCGATGCAGGTCAGCATCGAATTCGCCGAGCAGCACGCCAAGGAGTATCCGTACCCGGTAGACGGCACGATCCGCCACGAAGTGTTCACCCGCCGTGGCGGCATGTACTTCGGCATCGCGCATTTACTCGGTTACCCGGTGAGTTATCGCGAGCCGCTGTACCGCTTCGCCGACTTCAATGCCGGCTGGTACGCCAGCCGCAATGCCGCGTTTCAGAACGCCGTCAGCCGAGCATCGGGCATCCCGTTGGCGCTGGATGGCGACTTGATTCGCTACGACTCGATCATGCCTGGCAGCAACGAACTGGCGGTGCGCACCCTCGGCAAGTCGCTGGGCATGCGCAACCCGACCATTCGCGATCAACTGGAGAAGGGCAAAACCCTGGAGTTCGAAGAGACCAAACTCTATCAGCGGGTGTTCGAACTGGCGGAGCAAGCGGAGGGAAAAAAACTGCCGCGTGCAGTGTTGCCGGGGATCGTGCTGCAGAGCCCGAAAATCACCCGCAAGCTGACCACGGCGTGGTTCGCCAAACGCGTGGATGAGCGCTACAAGCGCTGCATGGCCAAGGCCGGTTGACGCCGGTTCAAAGCACTTTGACGGCTCGGCCAATGGCTTGAATCGGCCCGGTCGGTTTACCGATCGGCGAGCCATTGGCGCCTTCCAGCGTCAGTTCGAACAGCTGATTCGGTTGCAGCGGCGGCAATTTATCCAGCGGCACCGAGAGCGTCTGCCCCGGTTTGACCAGCCCCAGCGACACCGGCCCTTGCCAGCCGTCAGCCTTGGTCCAGAACTCCAGCGCCTTGTCCGCCGGCACTTCGACCACGCCCAGCGGGATCAACTGGATTTCACGCGGATTGCTCGCCTGGATCACCCAGCCCGGCGCCTTGTCCTGCGGCGCGACCAGCACCACCAGATAATTCGGTTTCGGCGGGGTCTGGGTCAGCAGGATTGAGCCCAAAACCAATGTGGCGACCAAGCCGGCCGCACTCAAGCCGCGCCACAGCGGCAGCAGATTCCACCACGAGGTTGACGGCGCAGCCGGCGCTTTTTGCGCGAACCGCTCGACACTGCGCTCGATGCGCGGCCACAAGTGCGGCGAAGGCTGCTGCGTCCCGGCAAATTCGGTCAGGTCGAGCAAGCGTCGCTCCCAGGCATCCACCGCCGCTTGCAGTTCGGGGTCGTATGGCAAGCGCTGTTGCAGCGCTTCACGCTCCGGCGCCGACAGGGTGCCGAGCACGTACTCGCTGGCCAGTTCATCACGTTCCTGCGCCGATTCAGTGGTCATCCCATGCACTCCCGCAAAGCGTTGAGGCTGCGTTTGATCCAGGCTTTGACCGTGCCCAGCGGCGTGTCCAGGCGCGCGGAAATCTGTGCATGACTGTAGCCGTCGACATAGGCGTGGAGAATGCAGCTTCGCCGCTGCGGGTCGAGTTGTTCCAGACAACGATGGATCCGCGCCGAATGGCCCTGCACATCGAAGGCGTCCTCGTCAGGCACGGCATCGTGTTCTTCGTTGAACGGCGTCTCCCGGCTTTGATCACGCAGCTGGTTCAACGCCAGATGGCGGGTCACGCTGAACATCCAGCCGCGCGCTGAACCGCGCGCCGGATCGAACTGCGCCGCACCGTTCCAGATCTTGATAAACGCCTCATGCACGATGTCTTCGGCCAGCGCCGCGTCACGTACCAGTCGTTTTGCAACGCCGAGCAGGCGCGGGCCTTCCTGCACGTACAAATCGCGCAGGGCCGACTGCTCGCCGCGGGCACAGGCAGCGAGACGGGCTTCGTAATCAAACAGCGGTTCAGGCAAAGACATGGGGTGCAATCTAGCTCACATTCTTCAAACATCCAGACAACACAGTCTTCTACTGTGGGAGCGAGCCTTTGTGGTGAGGGGATTCATCCCCGACCGGCTGCACAGCAGCCGTAACCGTTGGTTGCGGTGAATGCCTGACTCCGCAGTTGCCGGATTTTGGGGCGCTTCGCGCCCCATCGGGGATGAATCCCCTCGCCACAAGTTCGCTCCCATAGGGACATCAAGGAACTAGTTCGCCGCCCAGAAAATGTAGTCGGCCTGATACTTCACCACTTCCTGCTTGCCCTTGTTCGCTGCTGTGCATTCACTGCCCGGTGCCACGCCGCCCTTGAGCGCGACACGCTGGATATAACTCACGCCGCTCATCGCGCCTTTGCCTTCAGCCGGGTTGGCCTTGACCAGTTGATAGGGCAGGTTGCCCGGGCTCGACGGAGCGACGGCCAATTGCGTGCCGGTGACTTTCGAACCGTCCTTGGCCTGCCAGGTGGCGGGCGGGCCGAAGTAGGTGCCGACCTGCTTGCCGCTGCGATCATTGAGCACCGCTTTTGGGCCGACGAAGGTCCATTCGGTCTGGCCGGCGGCATTGGGCTTGTCGCGGCATTCGTAAGTGATCTCGCCGACCCCGGTGGTTTCCATCGCGATCTTGTGGCCTTCCGGGACTTTGATCGCATCGGGGTAGCTGCTTTGGGCGAAGGTTGTCGAGGACAGGGCGAGCAAACCGGTGAGGCCAATCAGTTGAGTGATGTTCATCAGTGTTATCTCCGAAAGGGGTAGACCGCTGACAGCCGAAGAGGGCTGTTACAGGGACTACCCGTGGCGGAGGCATTTGGATGCAGTGCCTGAAAAATATTTTCCACCTCCACCGATCTTCCCCTGTGGGAGCGGGCTTGCTCGCGAAGGCGTCCTGTCAGTCGATATTCATGTCACAGGTATATCGCATTCGCGAGCAAGCCCGCTCCCACAGGGATTTGCATTGGGCGTGAGGCCGGAGGCTTTCAGCAGTTCCTGGGTGTAGGGGTGGGCTGGCGCAGCAAAAATCTCCCGCGACGAACCCTGTTCCACGACCTTGCCATCCTTGATCACCAGCAAGTCATGGGCCAGCGCATGCACCACCGCCAGGTCATGGCTGATGAACAGATAGGTCAGCCCATGCTTGATCTGCAGTTGCCGCAACAGCTCCACCACTTGTTTCTGCACCGTGCGATCCAGCGCCGAGGTTGGTTCGTCGAGCAGGATCAGCGCCGGCTCCAGCACCAGCGCGCGGGCGATGGAGATGCGCTGACGCTGGCCGCCGGAAAACTCGTGGGGGTAGCGATGACGGCTCTTGGGGTCAAGGCCGACTTCTTCGAGTACGCGAATCACTGCTGCTTCGCGCTCGGCCTCGGTGCCGATGCCGTGGGTCAGCAAGCCTTCGGCAATGATCTGCTGCACCGACATCCGAGGGCTCAGGCTGCCGAACGGATCCTGGAACACCACCTGAATCTGCCGGCGCAAAGGCCGCATCAAGCGTTGATTGAGCAGGCTCAGCTGCTTGTTGCCGAAGCGGATATCGCCCTCGGATTCCACCAGCCGCAGGATCGCCTGGCCCAGCGTCGATTTGCCCGAACCGGATTCGCCGACAATCCCCAACGTTTTGCCGCGTTGCAGGCGGAAACTGACCCCGTCCACCGCTTTGATGTACGCCTGCGAACGACTCAACAACGCCTTGGGCAGTGGAAACCAGACCTTCAGATCATCGACTTCCAGCAGGTTGTGCTGGTACGGGCTCGGCACCGGCGCACCGCTCGGTTCAGCTTCGATCAGCAAGCGGCTGTAAGGATGCTGCGGCGCGCGAAACAGCGTCTCGCAGTCAGCCTGTTCGACGATTTCGCCGTGGCGCATCACGCACACCCGTTGCGCGATGCGCCGCACCAGATTCAGATCGTGACTGATCAGCAGCATCGACATTCCGAGCCGCTGCTGCAACTCGATCAGCAGCTCGAGAATCTTCTGCTGCACGGTCACGTCCAGCGCCGTGGTCGGCTCATCGGCGATCAGCAGTTCCGGCTCATTGGCCAGCGCCATCGCAATCATCACCCGTTGCCGCTGGCCGCCGGACAACTGGTGGGGATAGGCTTTCAAACGCTGCAATGGCTGGCGAATGCCCACCAGTTCAAGCAATTCCAGCGTGCGCTCACGGGCGGCGCGGCCCTTGAGGCCCTTGTGAATCTCCAGCACTTCACTGACCTGTCGTTCCACGGTGTGCAGTGGATTGAGCGAGGTCATCGGCTCCTGGAAAATCATCGCAATCCGGTTGCCGCGCAAACCGCGCATCTGTTGCTCGCTGGCGTGCAGCAAGTTCACCCCGTTGTAAGCAATCGAACCGCTGCTGCTGACGGTTTTGCCCGGCAGCAGACGCAAAATCGAATGCGCCGTGACCGACTTGCCCGAGCCGGACTCACCGACCAGCGCCAGACACTCGCCACGCCGAATATCGAGGTTCAGACCGTGCACCACTTCCTGCCCGGCGAAGGCGACACGCAGGTCGCGGATTTCAATCAGGTTGTCGCTCATGTCAGCTCCTCGGATCAAGATCGTGGATCAAACGCATCACGGCAAGCCTCACCGATGAACACCAACAAAGACAGAATCAGCGCCAAGGCAAAAAATGCCGTCAGCCCCAGCCATGGCGCTTGCAGATTGCGCTTGGCCTGGCCGATCAGTTCGCCCAGCGAGGCGGTCCCGGCGGGCATGCCGAAACCGAGGAAATCCAGCGCGGTGAGGGTGGCGATGGCGCCGGTCAGAATGAACGGCAGGTAGGTCAGGGTGGAGGTCATCGCGTTGGGCAGGATGTGCCGCAACATCAGTTCGCTGTCGGTCAGCCCCAGCGCCCGAGCGGCTTTGACGTATTCCAGATTGCGTCCACGCAGGAACTCGGCGCGCACCACGTCCACCAATGCCAGCCAGGAAAACAGCGCCATGATCCCCAGCAGCCACCAGAAACTTGGCGAGACAAACCCGGACAAGATGATCAGCAGATACAGCACCGGCAGCCCCGACCAGATCTCCAGCACCCGTTGCCCAAGCAAATCCACCCAACCGCCGTAATAACCCTGCAAGGCCCCGGCAACGATGCCGACCAGCGCACTGATGCCGGTGAGGATCAGCGCAAACAGAATTGAAATTCGTGTGCCGAAAATCACCCGTGCCAACACGTCCCGCGCCTGATCGTCGGTGCCCAGCCAATTGCTGGAAGAGGGTGGGCTGGGTGCCGGTTCAGTCAGGTCGTAATTGACCGTGTCGTAGCTGAACGGGATCGGCGGAAACAGCATCCAGCCGCCCTGATCCTCGATCAGCCCGTGCACGTAAGCGCTGGCGTAATCCGGCTGGAACGGCAGTTCACCGCCGAAATCGGTTTCCAGGTATTCGCTGAGGATCGGGAAGTAGTAGGCGCCGTGGTAGCGGATCACCAACGGTTTGTCGTTGGCAATCAGTTCGCCACCGAGGCAGATCAGGCACAGGCCGAGGAACAGCCACAACGACCAGCGCCCACGGCGGTTGGCCTTGAACTGCGCGACCCGGCGCTGACCCAGAGGAGAAAGTGTGAACATCAGGCAGTCCTCGCCGAGAAGTCGATGCGCGGGTCGAGCAGGGTGTAGCAGAGGTCACCGATCAGCTTGATCAACAGGCCGAACAGGGTGAACAGGAACAACGCGCCGAACACCACCGGATAGTCACGCGACACCGCCGCCTCGTAACTCATGCGCCCGAGGCCGTCGAGGTTGAAGATGGTTTCGATCAGCAAGGAACCGGCGAAAAACACCTCGATCAGCGCCGAGGGCACCCCGGCCATCACCAGCAGCATCGCGTTGCGAAACACGTGGCCGTAGAGCACGCGGCGCTCGGTCAAACCCTTGGCCCGCGCGGTGATCACGTATTGGCGGCTGATCTCGTTGAGGAAGCTGTTTTTGGTGAGGATAGTCAGGGTGGCGAACCCGCCGATCACCAGTGCTGTAACCGGCAAAACCAGATGCCAGAGGTAGTCGCCGACCTTGCCCAAGGTGCTGAGGCTGTCGAAGTTATCTGACATCAGGCCCTGCACCGGAAACCAGTTGACGTAGCTGCCGCCAGCGAACACCACGATCAGCAGCATCGCAAACAGAAACGCCGGCATCGCGTAGCCGATAATGATTGCGGTGCTGCTCCAGACATCGAATGCGCTGCCGTTGCTGATCGCTTTGCGGATGCCCAGCGGGATTGAAATCAGGTAGGTGATCAGCGTTGCCCACAGGCCGAGCGACAACGACACCGGCAGTTTCTGCAGGATCAGATCGGTGACCTTGGCGCCGCGAAAGAAACTGCTGCCCAGATCCAGCTGGGCGTAGTTTTTCAGCATCAGCCACAAGCGTTCGTGCATCGGTTTGTCGAAGCCGTAGTGGTGTTTGATTTCCTCGATCAGCGCCGGATCGAGGCCACGGCTGCTGCGCCCGGCACCGCCAACCGCGGCGACTTCGCCACCACCGCCCATGCCGTGCCCGCTGAAACCTTGCAGGCGGGCAATGGCTTGTTCGACCGGACCGCCCGGCGCGGCCTGCACGATGAGGAAATTGACCACCAGAATGCACAGCAGCGTGGGGATGATCAGCAGCAAACGTCGACTCAGATAACGCAGCATGTCACTGGCCCCCCGCGAGCTGGGTGTGCATCTGTTGTGTGGTCAGCGGCTTGGCCGAGATCTCCCACCAGGTGTTGAGGCCTTCGTCGTACGCCGGTTGCACCGGCGGCATGCCGAAGCGGTTCTGATACACCGTCGGCGTGCCTTTGGAGTAGTAGTTGGGAATCATGTAGTAACCCCATTGCAGCACCCGGTCGAGGGCGCGGGCGTAATGCACCATGGCGTCGCGGGTGTCAGCCTCGACCAGCCCGTCGATCAGTTGATCGACCGCCGGGTTGGCCAGCACCATCGAGTTCGAACTGCCGACTTGCGTGGCACTTTGCGAGGCATACAGGCTGTACAGCTCGCGGCCGGGGGAGACGATCGGATCGCCACTGCGCGGGAAACTGGTGACGATCATGTCGTAGTCGCGGGCGTTGAGCCGATTGACGTATTGCGCCGAGTCGATCCGCCGTAGATTGAGGGTGATGCCGATCTGCGCGAGGGTGCGTTTGAACGGCAGCAGCATGCGATCAAAACCGCCCTGACCGTCGAGGAAGGTGAACTCCAGAGGCTCATCGGCGGCGTTGACCAGTCGGCTGTGTTGCGGCGTCCAGCCGGCCTCGGCGAGCAGCTTCAGAGCTTGCAGCTGCTTGTCGCGGATGTAGCCGCTGCCATCGGTTTTCGGCGCCTGATACACCGTGGTGAACACCTCGTCGGGAATCTGCCCGCGCAGCGGTTCGAGGATCTTCAATTCCTCGGCGTCGGGCAGGGCGGTCGCGGCCATTTCACTCTTCGGCCAGAAGCTGTTCTGGCGTACATAAAAGCCGCGCATCATCTGCTTGTTGGTCCATTCGAAATCCCACAGCAGGCTGATCGCCTGACGCACGCGGCGATCCTGAAAAATCGGGTTTTGCAGGTTGAACACGAAGCCTTGGGCGGCGGTGGGTTTTTCCGGAGCGAGGATCGCCTGCTGCAAGCGACCGTCACGCAGCGCCGGACTGTCGTAACCCACCACATAACCGGACGAGGAAAACTCGCGGTTGTAGTCGAAAGCCCCGGCCTGCAACAGTTGCCGGGCGACGTCGGTGTCGCCATAGAAATTCACCGTGAGCGTGTCGAAGTTGTACATCCCGCGACTGACCGGCAGGTCTTTGCCCCACCAGTCCGGGTCGCGCTGGAAACTGATGCTGCGCCCGGCATCGACCTTGCTCACGCGGTACGGGCCGCTGCCCAGCGGTGGCTCGAAGCCGCCGCCGTTGGCGAAATCGCGAGTTTTCCACCAGTGTTCGGGCACCACGCGCAGGGTCGCCAGGTCCAGCGCCAGGGTGCGGTTGAGGTTGTTCTTGAAAGTGAAACGCACCTGCCGTGGGCCTTCGATCAGCACGTCCTGCACGTCGGCGTATTGCTGGCGATAACTGAGGCTGCCCTTGGTCATCAGCAGGTTGAAGGTGTAGCGCACGTCCTCGGCGGTGATCGGCGTGCCATCGGCGAAGCGAGCCTTGGGGTTCAGAGTGAAGCGCACCCAGAGGCCATCGGGATCGCGTTCCATCTGTTGCGCGACCAGCCCGTAAACGGTGTACGGCTCGTCGAGCGAACGGAACGCCAGTGGCGCATACACCCAGTCGTTGACCTGCACCACAGAAATGCCCTGATCGGCATACGGGGTGATGTAGTTGTACTGGCCGATTTCCATCGACGCACGACTGAGCGAACCGCCCTTGGGCGCGTGCGGATCGACGAAATCGAAATGCTCGAAACCCGCCGGATACTTCGGAGCCTCGCCGTATACCGTCAGTGCGTAGCTGCCGGCGGCCAGTGCCGAGGGGCCGGTGCACAGCAGTGCACTGCCCAAAAGCAGGCCCGCCATGTTGCGCAAAACACTCATGCAATCACTCCTCAAAATCCCTGGAAAAGCTCAGCTCAACCTGTGGGAGATCTACTGTGGGAGGGGGCTTGCTCCCGAAGGCGGTGTGTCAGTCAACACACCCTTCACGGATATACCGCCTTCGGGAGCAAGCCCCCTCCCACAGTGGAAACATCTCCCACAGGAGAGACATCCGGTGTTTCCGGTCAGAAGTGATACGTCATGCGCGCAAATAGCGTGCGGCCCAGCGGGTCGGTGTAGCGCGGGTCATAGCCGCTCTGGAAGTTGTAGGCCTGGTTGGTGAACGGCGGGTTGCGGTCGAACATGTTCTTCATCCCCGCATCCACGTCCAGCACCTTGTTGAAGGTGTAGCCGGCCGACAGGTCCCACACCGAATACGACGCGACGCGCGCATGGGTATCGCGGTCGTAGTCGTTGTAGCCGGTGGTGAAGCGGTTGGTCAGCGACGCACGAGCCGCGCCGAAGGTCCAGCTGCCGGTGAGGTTGTGTTTCCAGCGCGCGATCACCCCGTCCCCTTCGAAGTCGCCGACCTTGTCGGTAAACGGACCCTTGATGGTGCTCTGGAAGTCGTAACTGTCGACGTAGGTGCCTTGCAGCCCCAGACCGAACTGGCCGTAAGGGGTGTTCGGGAAGCGGTAATCCAGCGACACATCGACACCGTTGGTTTCGACGATGCCGAGGTTGGCGTTGCCGGTGACGATGTAGTTGAGCGTGCCGTCGGCGTTGCGCACGAAGCGATCCGGGTAGCTGCCGGCCTGATCGAACACGGTGGATTCAGGGAACGGCTGGATCTGGTTGGAAATGTGAATCCACCAGAAATCCAGACCCACCGACAGGTTGCTGACCGGCTGATAGACGAAGCCCAGCGTCACGTTGCGCGCCTTCTCCGGGGCCAGATCTTCATTGCCGCCGATCTGATTGAGGAACTGCTGGCCGCAATCGCGCCCGCCGTTGCCGCCCGGTTGCACCACGCCACCGGTACACAGCACCGGGTCGTTGTAGTAGCCCTGGGTGTAGGTGATGCTGCGCGGCGAATACAGCTCGTACAGTGACGGCGCACGGAAGCCTTCGCTGTACGCGCCACGCACTACCAGCTCTTTGAGCGGCTGATAACGGAACGAGTATTTCGGGTTGGTGGTGCTGCCGAAGTCGCTGTATTTGTCGTGACGCACGGCGGCGGACAGTTCGAGGCTGTCGAGCACCGGCACGTTGATTTCGGCGTACGCGGCTTTCACGCTGCGGTCACCTTCCACGCTGCCGGCCGGGTCGATGCCGAGGCTCTGGATATCACCGGCAAACTGTTCGAAGTCCTGGTGGAATTTCTCTTTGCGGTACTCGCCACCCAGCGCCAGACCGGCGGGGCCGGCACCGAACCAGTCACCGATCTCGCGGCTGATCCGCCCGTCGAAACCGGCGACGCGGCCGACAGCGGTGGAGTAGGCGCCGTGGTACATGGCCTGGTCGATGTACTGCTGACCGGCGGCGGATTGCGGGCCGAACGGGTTGAGCAGACCGCTGGCCAGACCGTTGATCATCGCCTGATCGCTGACATATCCGCTGGTGACACTGGAGACGATTTTGTTCTGGTTGTACGAGGCGCCGACGTTGTAATCCCAGCCGCCGACCAGACCATCGAAGCTCAGCAGAAAGCGCTGACTGGTGTTCTGGTCTTTCGATTCACGCGGGCCGGCAGCGGTCTCGCGCCAGTTCACATCGACCGGTTGCGTCGGGTCGAGGGCGAAGCCGGTCGGGCCGGGGGTGATGCCGTTGCCGGGGTAGTAGGGCGACGACGAATCCAGGCTCAAGCCGGTGAGCGGGGCCGGGCCGACAGCGGTGGCGTTGTTGTTGCGCGACCAGAAGTATTCGAGGTTGACGTTGTGGTCATCCGCCAGCTTGCCGGTGGTCTTGCCGAAGAACGACGTCTTTTCGGTTTGCGGAATCAGGTCGATGTATTCGCGGGTGCTGAAGCGGCACAGGCCATCGCGCGCCACCAGGTTCGGCCCGTTGCAATTGCTGTTGGCCAACGGGTTGGTGGCGTTGCCGTTCTGGCTGTAGTTGCCGGGGAACGCGGTGCCGGAGGTCTGGTCCAGGCCACGGCCGGGCACATAGTCGCGGGCGAAGGAGCGGTCGTTGGCGTCGAGGTTCTGCTGCTTGTTGTAGTTGAACACGCCGAGGACGTTGAAGCGGTCTTGCTCCAGATCGCCGTAGCCCCAGCTGGCGCTCATGTCTTTGGTGGCACCGCCGCCGCTGTGGGTCGGGGTTTCGCCACCGAGGGTGAGCTGGCCGTCGGTCATGGATTTCTTGGTGATGAAGTTGATCACGCCGCCGATGGCGTCGGTGCCGTACAGGGCTGATGCGCCGTCGCGCAGCACCTCCACGCGCTCGATCGCGGCAAACGGGATCATGTTCAGATCCACCGCGCCGCCGGCCGAGTTGGTGCCGGACAGGGCGTTGTTGGCCAGGCGTCGACCGTTGAGCAGCACCAGCGTCTTGTTCGCGCCGATGCCGCGCATGTCGGCAAACGAAGCGCCACCGGTGGCGGCGCCGACCGAGCCGGCGCTGTTGTTGATCGACTGGCTGCCGGTGATCCGCTGCACCAGTTCGGCGGTGGTGGTCACGCCCTGTTTGCGCAACTCATCGGCCTTGAGAATGGTGATCGGCACCGCCGTTTCCGCATCGACCCGGCGAATCGCCGAACCGGTCACTTCCACCCGTTGCAGTTGCGTGGTCGGCGCCACCACCGCTGCCGCGGCGGGCACGGTGGCGCTGTCATCCTCGGCGGCTTGCACAGTCCCGGCGCCCATCCCCATGGCCACCAGATACAACGGAACAAAACGGTGGCGAGAGATCGTTGCCACCAAAGGTTTGAGCGTGAAGCGTGGAGTGTTCATCAGCATGGTTATTTCCGACTTTTTAGACGTTATCGAATTGGCCTTGTGAGCCCCTCATTGCTCCGCTATCGGTGATACCGCGTGCGGAAAACCACTTTCTTCAAGCAAGCCGATCCCCTCCGAAGACGCCTGGCGTTTTTTCGGTCGGCTGATTGCGACGGGATGCTTCAGCGGTGCCGGGCGCGCTTCTCAACGTGCGGCCGGCACCGCACTCAGTGGGTGGTCATCACCGAAATCTTGCTGATGCCCGAACGTTCGATGGAGGCCATGGCCTTGGCCACCTGGCCGTAGTTGACGTTGGCGTCGGCCTGCAGCTGCACGCGCACTTCGGCGTCCTTGGCCTTGACCTCCTTGAGGCTGGCTTCCAAAGACTCCGGCGCCAGTTCGGTTTTTGCCAGGTAGAACTTGCCGTCCTGATCGACGCTGACCACCACCGGGTCTTTCTTCTCGGCGGGAGCGACGGCATCGGTTTTCGGCAGATTGACCTTGATCGCATTGGTCATCAGCGGCGCGGTGACGATGAACACCACCAGCAGCACGAGCATCACATCCACCAGCGGCGTGACGTTCATTTCGCTGAGCACTTCATCGCTGTCTTGCGTGGAGAACGACATCAGCTGGCCTCCCGCACGGCGGCTGTGGTTTTGCTGGCGATGGCCTGGCGGCTGATGGAGAACGCACTGCGCGAGGCGAGGGCGTCGAAGTCGTGGGCGAAGTCATCCATGTCCGCCGAGGCGAGTTTCAGGCGGCGCAGGAAGAAGTTGTAAATCAGCACTGCCGGGACCGCGACAGCGATCCCCACGCCAGTGGCGATCAGTGCATGACCGATCGGGCCGGCGACCGCTTCAAGGCTGGCCGAACCGGTTTCGCCGATGCTTTGCAGGGCTTCCATGATCCCCCACACGGTACCGAACAGACCAATGAACGGCGCGGTGCTGCCGATACTGGCGAGAATCGCCTGACCGTTTTCCAGCGAGCGGCGTTCTTTCTGGATCTGCTGGCGCAGGTTGCGCTCCAGACGATCGGAACGGTTGATGGTGTGCGCCAGTTGTTGCGTGGTACGCGGCGATTCTTCCACCAGCAAGGCTTCGAAGCCGCTGCTGGCGATGCGCGCCAGCGAGCCCGGATACTGGCTGGCGTGTTCGGCAGCGGTGAGCAGATCCGGTGCACCCCAGAAGGCTTTGCTGAACTGTTTGTTCTGGGCTTTCTGGCGCAGGTATTGCGCCGACTTGACCAGCAGGATCGCCCAGCTGACCACGGAAAACAGCACCAGGCCCCAGAGCACACCGGGGACAATCATCGAAGACAGTGAATTGTTCATCGCTACACCTCGCTTGCATTAAGTCGGTTGTGAGTTCGTTGGGTTGTGCCGTTATTGCGGCAATTTGAAATCGATGGTCTGGGTGGCGAAGCCGTCAATCGGCGTGTCACCGCGTTTGGCCGGAATGAACTTCCAGTTCTTTACCGCCGCGACGGCGGCGTCATCCAGTTGCGGCTTGCCGCTGGACTTGGTCACTGTCACCGAGCCGGCGCGACCGTTGGCCAACACCTGAATGCGCAGCACCACGCTGCCTTCCCAATTGCGCCGCAGTGCCAGCGACGGGTATTCCGGCGGCGGGTTGCCGAGGCTGGCGAGACCGGAAATCGCTGCCGATTCCTTGACCGGGCCAGGCGCGGCGGCCGGGGCCGGTGGCGCGCTCGGTGTCGCCGGCGCAGCGGGAGCGGCCGGTTGTGCCGGGGCGGGCGGAGCTTTCGGCGGCTCGACTTTCTTCACCGGTTTGGGCTTCTCGACCGGTTTCGGTTTTTCGATCGGCTTGGGTTTTTCCACCGGTTTTGGCGGTGGCTTGACCGCGTCTTCGTCTTCCACCGGTTGTTCCGGTTCCGGAGGTGGAGGGGGCGGCGGTGGCGGTTCCGGTGTGGGCGGTGCCGGCGGCGTCGGGCTGCTCAGCTCGACGGTCATTTCCGGAATCTGCGGCGGAGTCGGCAGTGGCTCGGGCCGGGTCTGCTGGAAAAACCACCAGGCGCCGCTATGTATCAGCGCCGATACCGCCACCAGCAACAGCATTTGCTGTTTGTTCAACCCGCCGGGCTGCGAGGTATTGGCCGTGAAGGCTGGCCTGTCCGGTGACAGCGGGATTGGCGCTTCCCGTAACGACCCCGGCAGGGTTCTGTGCTTTACCGCATCGTTCATTAAAGCTCCCTCGGGTTGATGAAGGGCAATAAGGTGCCGTCCGAACATAGGGGTGATGTTCGAGTGGGTGGGTGTAACTTTCTTCAAGGTGTACGCAGGCCGATAGTTGAACTATCTATAGAACAGGGCTTGCTTACAGTTACTGGCTTAGAGCTATCGACTTCGAGTGTTCATTGGCCATTCCCTGGTTGTTCTTCTATCGCTTGAGATCAGTGTTGGTGTCTCACGCTTGTGCTTTTTGCATGTAGCAACCGCTGTGCCAGATGTTGCCGAAATGTATAGGTCTTATTTCATCAGTGTTACCCATGTCGCATTTATATAAGTTTTGCCTTTGTCGTGTATTTCTCCGGCCAACAGTTTCCCGAAACTCCATTGAGTGGAGTTTTTTCAGAGGCGAGTCAGGCTCTACGCGGTATCACGCTGATCGGCGGGATAGAGCGGCGGCTTGGCTAACGGCCCGGGCACTTGCTGGTGCGCGGCGGACTGATTTGGTGCGGGTCTGTGTTTTAGCGGGTCACGGCGTATGTTCCTTGTTCTTGTTTAAATGAAATCAATGTTTCCAGTGCTGAATAATCCAACTCACTGGAGCCGTTTTGGTGCACTTGCAAAGTCTCTGAAAGTTATTGTCCGACAATCCAGTCTGCGTTCATTTAATACGGCGCAGGTGCAGGAATTTTTGCAGTTGTATTTAAAAAATAAATAACACGCCGTTGTCGGCGAAGCGTCATCGCCAATCACGGTGTGTGGTCATGGAGTCAGGTAATAAAATAGAGGCACTGGCCGCCGGGACTGTTCGAATGAACTCGGCGTTGTTGATAAACAAGCAAGCAGAGGCTGATGCGGCAGAGCGTTTGAAGATTCACGCGGTGAACTCCTTGTTGCCAGCTCGGATACGCGAACTTTTGGTTCGGTATCGCACCTTACAAGAACGCGGATAGCGTTCGATGATTGCTCTTGGTGCGGGATGGGCACCGCCAGCGCTGTTATGCGAGGTTTGAATTCGCAAGTCGCCAATGCATGGGAAAAACGTGCCAAAGCGGATACACCCGCTATAAATAGGGCTACACAGATCTGTCGAGATCGAGGAGGGGGCATGTATCAACTGTACGGACATCGCAATTCAGGTGCCGCAGCCATCGAGGCGGCGCTGGAGTTATGCCAGATCGCCTATCGCTTTATCGATATCGAAGCCTCGACCGAGGCCGCGGAAGCACTGGCGCGCCTCAATCCACTGAAGCAGGTGCCGACCCTGCAATTGCCCGATGGCAGTGCGATCACCGAGAGTGTGGCGATTCTGATTCATCTGGGCCTGAGTTTTCCCGAGTCCGGTCTGTTGCCGGCCAAGGCGGCTGATCGCGATCAGGCGATTCGCGGCATGGTCTACATCGCCAGCAATTGCTATGCGGCCATCGGCGTCATCGATTATCCCGAGCGCTGGCTGGTGATGCCGGACGAAGCCTCACGGCAGAACCTGATGGCCGGCGCACGTGAGCGCCTGCACTGGAGTTGGGAAGTGTTTGCCGACCAGTTTTCCGCCGAGTTGTACCTGGACGACGAAACGCCCGGCGCGCTGGACGTGCTGGCGGCCGTGGTGACGCGTTGGGCGGGCAGTCGCGAGCACTTGAGCCAGACCCGTCCGGGGTTTTATGCGTGGTTGCAGCGCATCGACCGGCACCCGGTGCTGGCCCCTGTCTTCGCCCGGCATTGGCCGTCCTGATCACCCGATAAACCAAAATGTAGGAGTGAACTCTGTGGTGAGGGGATTTATCCCCGATGGACTGCGAAGCGGTCCCGGCTTTTCTGGGGGTGCTTCGCGCCCCATCGGGGATAAATCCCCTCGCCACAGGGCTCACTTCTGTAAGTGGGAAGGGTCTATTCCCCGCGAATGTACTGCTCCAGCTGTTTGATCAGCTCCGCCTGTTCGGCAATCGCCTCTTTCACCAGGTCGCCGATCGACAGCAGACCGATCAGCTTGCCGTTCTCCACCACCGGCAAGTGGCGCAGGCGTTTGTCGGACATGATGCCCAGGCAGGTGTCGACGGTCTGGTGGGTGTCCACGGTGATGACGTCCTTGACCATGATGTCGCGCACCGGTGTTCCCACTGACGAGCGCCCGTGCAGTACCAGTTTGCGTGCGTAATCACGCTCACTGATGATGCCGACCACTTTGTCATCTTCCATCACCACCAAGGCCCCGACGTTTTTCTCGGCCATTTTCATCAGCGCTTCGAGCACCATGTGACCGGGATCGATATGGTGCACTTCCTGATTTTTCTGATCTTTGAGCTTGAGCAGTTGGGCGACGGTCTTCATGGCGGTTACTCAGGTGTTGTCGTTGTTATTCAAGCATCGTAGACGCTGGCGCGCAGAGCAAGGTGGCAAAGCGGCAGATAGCACGCAAAAAACGTCATTTGCCGGTTTTTCCGGCTTAGCGCTAAACCTGTGGCGAGGGAGCTTGCTCCCGCTGGACTGCGTAGCAGGCCCAAACCCTGAGAATTCGGTTTGCCTGATGCACCGCATTGCCTGGTTTTACGACTGCTGCGCAGGCGAGCGGGAGCAAGCTCCCTCACCACAGGGAATGGGGTTATCCCTTGAAGGGCAGCGTAGAATGCCCCTCTGATTCAATTCCTGAGGTTGCAGTGGTGGATTTACAGCAGGGCTTCGTCCTGACCCGGCATTGGCGCGATACCCCGGCCGGCACCGAAGTCGAGTTCTGGCTGGCGACCGACGCCGGGCCGCGCCGTGTGCGGCTGGCGCCGCAGACGTCAGTGGCGTTTATCCCCGCTGCTCAACGCGAGGCGGCCGAACGCCTGCTGCACGATGAAAAGAACGTCGAACTGCGCCCGCTGGCCCTGCAGGATTTCGAACATCGCCCGGTGCTCGGACTGTATTGCCAACAACACGGCCAGTTGATGCGCCTGGAAACCGCGCTCAACCGCGCCGGGGTCGACGTCTTTGAGGCCGATGTGCGCCCGCCCGAGCGCTACCTCATGGAGCGTTTCATTACCGCACCGGTGCTGTTCGGCGGTAGCGCCGACGCCGATGGCGTGCTGCTCAACGCCCAGCTCAAACCTGATCCGAAATACCGACCGCAACTACGGCTGGTCTCGCTGGATATCGAAACCACCGAAACCGGCGAGCTTTATTCCATCGCCCTCGAAGGTTGCGGCCAGCGTCAGGTGTACATGCTCGGCGCGCCCAACGGTGACGCCAGCATTGTCGACTTCGATCTGGAATATTGCGACTCGCGCACCGTGATCCTGAAGAAGCTCAACGACTGGTTCGCCCTCCACGACCCCGACGCGATCATCGGCTGGAACGTTGTGCAGTTCGACCTGCGCATCCTTCACGAACACGCGCGACGCCTCGGTGTGCCGCTGAAAATCGGCCGTGGCGGTGAGGAGATGCAGTGGCGCGAACACGGCAGTCGCACCCACTTCTTTGCTTCGGCGGCGGGGCGGCTGATCATCGACGGCATCGAATCGCTGCGCTCGGCGACCTGGAGTTTCCCCTCGTTCAGCCTGGAAAACGTCGCCCAGACCTTGCTCGGCGAGGGCAAGGCGATCGACAACCCGTACCAGCGCATGGATGAAATCAACCGCATGTTCGCCGAGGACAAACCGGCGCTGGCCAAGTACAACCTCAAGGACTGTGAGCTGGTGACGCGGATCTTCGCCAAGACCGAACTGCTGACGTTTCTCCTCGAACGCGCCAGCGTCACCGGCCTGCCGGCAGATCGCAGCGGCGGCTCGGTGGCGGCGTTCACCCATTTGTACATGCCGCTGATGCACCGCCAGGGTTTCGTTGCGCCGAACCTGGGGACCAATCCGCCACAGGCCAGCCCCGGCGGCTTCGTCATGGACTCGCAGCCGGGGCTGTACGAGTCGGTACTGGTGCTCGATTACAAGAGCCTGTACCCGTCGATCATCCGCACCTTTCTGATCGACCCGGTGGGGCTGATCGAAGGCTTGCAGCACCCGGACGATGCCGACTCGGTGCCGGGGTTTCGCGGTGCACGTTTCTCGCGCACCCGGCATTGCCTGCCGTCGATTGTCGCGCGGGTCGCCGAAGGTCGCGAGACCGCCAAGCGCGAACACAACGCACCGTTGTCGCAAGCGCTGAAGATCATCATGAACGCCTTCTACGGCGTGCTCGGCTCCAGTGGTTGCCGATTTTTCGATACGCGTCTGGCATCGTCGATCACCCTGCGCGGCCACGAGATCATGCTGCGCACCCGTCAGCTGATCGAAGCGCAGGGCCACGCGGTGATCTATGGCGACACCGATTCGACCTTCGTCTGGCTGCGTCGCGCGCACGGTCAGGAGGAAGCGGCACAGATCGGTCAGGCGCTGGTCAAGCACGTCAACGACTGGTGGCGCGAGCATGTGCGTGAGGAATACGGCCTGCAAAGTGCTCTCGAATTGCAGTACGAAACCCACTACAAACGTTTTCTGATGCCGACCATTCGCGGTGCCGAGGAGGGCAGCAAAAAGCGCTACGCCGGACTGGTGACGCGCGCCGATGGCAGTGACGAAATGGTCTACAAGGGCCTGGAAACCGTGCGCACCGACTGGTCGCTGCTGGCCCGGCAGTTCCAGCAGGAACTCTACGAGCGGATCTTCCAGCGCAAGCCGTATCAGGATTACGTGCGCAATTACGTGCGCAAGACCTTGGCCGGCGAATTCGATGAACGACTGATCTACCGCAAACGCCTGCGCCGCACCCTCGATGACTACGAACGCAACGTGCCGCCGCATGTGCGTGCGGCGCGGCTGGCCGACGATTACAACGCGCAGCACGGGCGCCCGCGGCAATACCAGAACGGCGGCTGGATCAGTTACGTGATCACCCTGGCCGGGCCGGAACCGCTGGAAGTGCGTCGCGCCGCGATCGACTACGACCACTACATCACCCGCCAGTTGCAACCGGTGGCGGACGCGATTCTGCCGTTCGTCGACGACGATTTCTCAACCTTGATCGGGGGGCAACTGGGCCTGTTTTGAGTCCAGCAGTTGCAGGGTCCATTCGTCGAGGATGCCGTGGAAGTAACGCTCCAGCGCCTGAGCGAACGGACAGTCGTCGGCGCTGAGCTGCGCAAACAGGGTCATTGAGGAGTGGAATTTCAGGTCGTCGGGGTGGCCGAAAATCTCGGCAATCGAGCGCTGACGGATGTTCAGCACCAACTGCGTGCAGGTGCGCAGTCGAGCGCCGAGCAGGTCATGGTTCAGGTAAGCCTCGGCTTCCTCGGCAGACTGAATGGCGAAGCGCCGGGACATCTCGCTGCCACCCAGCCCGGCGAACTGCGGGAACACAAACCACATCCAGTGGCTACGTTTGCGCCCCTCACCGAGTTCACGCTGGACCCGTTCGAACACCGGGTCCTGCGCCTGGACGAAACGCTGCAGATTGAACGGGTCGTACTGATCAGTGCTTCTCATGACGAAGCCCTCGCCAGCCGGCAGCGACTCAGACCATCGCCAGCCGCTGCTTGCGTTGTGGCGCTTTGAATACCTGATCCAGCGCCGCCAGATCCCCGGCATCCAGTTGCAACTGCGCCGCTTGTGCATTGAGTTGCACATGTTCCGGTCGCACAGCCTTGGGAATCGCAATCACACCATCCTGACGCAGAATCCACGCCAGTGAAACCTGTGCCGGGGTCACGTTGTGACGAGCGGCAATCTTGTTCAGTACCGGTTCAGCCAGCATCGCGCCGCCCTGGCCAATCGGGCAGTAAGCCATCAACGGCATGCGCTGCTGTTGGCACCATGGCAGCAGATCGAATTCGACGCCGCGCTCTTCCAGGTTGTACAGCACCTGATTGGTGGCGCACGCCGGGTTGGCCAGTTCTTCGAGGTCATCGACATCGAAATTCGACACGCCCCAGCGGCCGATCTTGCCGTCCTCGCGCAGGCGTTCGAACGCTTCGACGGTTTCATCCAGCGGATACTGGCCGCGCCAATGCAGCAGATAGAGGTCGATGTAATCGGTGTCGAGCCGGCGCAGGCTGCGCTCGCAGGCTTGCGGGATGCCTTTGCGGCTGGCGTTGTGCGGGTAGACCTTGCTCACCAGAAATACCTGATCACGCAGACCGGCAATGGCTTCGCCGACCACGCTTTCGGCGCCGCCCTCGGCGTACATTTCCGCCGTGTCGATCAGAGTCATGCCGAGTTCGATGCCTTGGCGCAACGCAGACACTTCACGCTGGTGCGCCGAGCGATCCTCGCCCATGCGCCAGGTGCCCTGGCCGATCACTGGAACCTGCACGCCTGCCAGTTCAAGGGTACGCATTCAAACCTCCTGTGCTGATGGTCGATACCTTAGTGGGCAGCAGGATAGCGCAGGGGTTCCAATGGAGGTCGATGAACCTGTGGCGAGGGGATTTATCCCCGATGGGCGCGCAGCGCCCCCAAGAAGCAGGGTTGCTGCGCAACCCATCGGGGATAAATCCCCTCACCACAAGGCAAGTGTTATTTCGCGGAGAACTTCAACACCACGCTGTGGCTGTAAGTCTGCCCCGGATCGAGACGCGTGCTCGGGAAGTCCGGCTGATTCGGCGCATCCGGATAGTGCTGCGTTTCCAGGGTAAACGCGCCCCAGTGCGGATAGACCTTGCCACCCTTGCCCTTGACCGTGCCGTCGAGGAAGTTACTGGTATAGAACTGCACACCAGGCTCGCTGGTGAACAACTGCAAATGCCGCCCTGACTGCGGATCGCTGACCTCGGCGGCGACTTTGTTCACATCACCTTTGGTATCCAGCACCCAGTTGAAATCGAAGCCACCCTGTTTCGGCTCGGCGAATTTCAGCTGTGGGTGATCGGCCTTGATGTGCGTACCAATGGCAGTGGGCTTGGTGAAGTCCATTGGTGTGCCGGCCACTGGCGCCAGTTCGCCGGTCGGGATCAACTTGTCCGTGACCGGGGTGTAACGGTTGGCGTGCAAGGTGGCCACCTGCTTGAGAATGTCGCCATTGCCGGCGCCGGCGAGGTTGAAGTAGCTGTGGTTGGTCAGGTTGAGCACGGTCGGTTTATCGGTGCTGGCCTTATAGTCGATGCGCAACTCGTTGCTGTCGGTCAGGCGATAGGTCACTTCGGTGGTGAGATTGCCGGGGAAGCCCATTTCACCGTCTGCCGACAGATAGGTGAGGGTCACGCCGACGGAATCCTTGTCCTTGGTTTCCTGCGCTTTCCAGACCTTCTTGTCGAAACCCTGAGTACCGCCATGCAAAGCGTTGGACTTGTCGTTCTGCGGCACCTGATAGCGCTTGCCGTCGAGTTCGAACGCGCCGTCCGCGAGGCGATTGCCGAAACGGCCGATGGTCGCGCCGAAATACGCCGTGCCTTTCTGGTAACCCTGAACATCGTCGAAACCCAGCACCACATCGGCGGCTTTGCCGTGTTTGTCCGGCACCAGCAGCGATTGCAGGGTGGCGCCGTAGGTGATGACGGTCGCCTGCATGCCGTGGCTGTTGCGCAGGATGTATTGCTCGACGGGCGTGCCGTCATTGGTTTTGCCAAAGGCTTTGTGTTCGGCGGTCAGGCCCGCCGCGTTGGCGGAGAGGGTGGCGATCATCAGGGACAGTCCGAGGCCGGAGAGCAGGTGACGTGATTGAAGCATGGTTGACCTTCCTTTTTGTTGTTGTTTTCAAAACAGGGTAATAGTCATGCTAATTGTGGGTTGAGTCAGAATTTATAGCCGGTTAAAGGTTTAGTGCAAATATAAAGTCATACTAAATAGTTGCCGAAGGTCGGGAAATCGTGCCAGCGCTGCACTTTTCCGGATTCGGCGGCTCTATCCATGGCCAGGATGCGGCGACGCCCGCCGCACAGGAATGTGCCCGTTCGAGAATTCATGCCTAGAGTTTTTCACCCGATCGCCCGATTTTTTCGCCGCCCGTGCCTGTTGCTGGCCTGTCTGTCATCGCTGTTTGTCAGCGGTTGCACGCACCAGACCGGCAACGGTTTCATCGCTCAGATGCGTGACGGTCAACCGCAGGAATTCCTGCAGACCAGCGTCGATCGCATGGCCACGTTGGCGATGCGCGACAACCTCAACAGCCTTTATCGCCTGATGGGCAAGCTGTATTTGCGCAACCCGGAAGAACTGCGCAAGTCGGGCTTCCTCGACATCAACACGGCGGTGAAACAGGTGCGCCTTGCCGTCGAGCAGCAGCAACCGTTACCGGTGTTGGGCGGGCGCAAAGATCTGGCGGCGCTCAGCTATGCGATGAGTCCGGAGTTTCTCGGGGATCGGGTCGGCGCCTTCATCTATGCCATCGGCAGCATGCTGGTCACCGCCCACGGCAATCGCATCGAGTTCTACATGACCGATGCAATCAACCCGACCTTCGTCCACAACGCCGCGCGCAATATCGAGAAAGCCACGTGGATTCTGGCCCAGCGGCAGAACAACGAAGGCCAGCCGCTGCTGTTCTCCAATGAAATCTCGGAGGAGGGCAGCAACCTGAGTTTCGCTACCGAATTCGGCAAGATCGTCGCGCGCCTCGACTTGCTGACGCAGATGCTCGATGAGCGCTACCGGCGCATCGGCCTGAACTACGCGCAGAGCCTGCTGTTCCTGAATTTCCTTCCGGTGCAGTAAGTGCGGAGATCCAATGTGGGAGCGAGCCTGCTCGCGAAAGCGATCTACCAGGCGCTGAATCTCTGATAGATCCACCGCATTCGCGAGCAGGCTCGCTCCCACATTGATCAAATTGTGCGTGGGATTTTTGTATACAATCCATCGCTACTATTGATCCAAAGGGAGCTGCACCTGTCATGACCGACTCCGCAAGCACCGACTTCAACCGTATCGACCGCGCCACCCGTGCAGAAAAACTGCCCTATGCCGCGTTGCTGGCCTTCGCCATGACCGGCTTCATCGCCATCCTCACCGAGACCCTGCCGGCCGGGCTGCTGCCGCAGATCGGCGCCGGGCTTGGGGTCAGCGAAGTGCTCGCCGGGCAACTGGTGACGCTGTATGCACTGGGCTCGATTGTCGCGGCGATTCCGCTGACCGTCGCCACCCGGGGCTGGCCACGGCGGCGGGTACTGCTGATGACGGTCGGTGGCTTCCTGGTGTTCAACACCGTGACTACGTTCTCCAGCCATTACGGCTTGACCTTGGCGTCGCGGTTCTTGGCCGGGATGGCGGCAGGGCTGTCGTGGGGAATCATGGCCGGCTACGCCCGTGGCATCGTGCCGGTGCACCAGCAGGGACGGGCGTTGGCAATCGCCATGCTCGGCACCCCGGTGGCGCTGTCGCTGGGCACCCCGGCGGGAACCTGGCTGGGCAACCTGATCGGTTGGCGCGCTTCGTTCGGGATCATGTCGGCGCTGGCGTTGGTGCTGGCGGCGTGGATTGTGCTGGCGGTGCCGGATCGTCCCGGCCAGACCAGCGCCGAACGCCTGCCGTTGCTGCAATCGCTGCGTCTGCCGGGCGTACGGCCGGTGCTGTTCGTGGTGCTGACCTGGATGCTTGGGCACAACATTCTCTACACCTACATCGCGCCATTCCTGATGCAGGCCGGGCTGGCCGAGCGCGTCGATCTGGTGCTGCTGGTGTTCGGCCTGTGTTCGCTGATCGGGATCTGGATCATCGGCCTGCTGGTGGACCGCTGGTTGCGCTGGCTGACGCTGATCAGCCTCGCGGTGTTTGCCGTGACCGCACTGGTGCTGGCGCTGATATCCCCGTCGCCGTGGCTGATCTACACCTGCATGGCCGTGTGGGGCCTGTCGTTCGGCGGTTCGGCGACGCTGCTGCTGACAGCCGCGGCGGATTCGGCTGGCGAGCACGTGGACGTGGTGCAAGCGATGCTCACCACCTCCTGGAATGTGGCGATTGCCGGCGGCGGTCTGTTTGGCGGGTTGCTGCTGGATCGGGCGGGGGCGATGTCGTTTCCATGGGCATTGTTGATCCTGTCGCTGATCTCGCTGGCGACGGTGTGGATCAACCGTCATCACAGCTTCAAACCAGGCCGGCGCGTCACCACATGACTTTGTAGGAGTGAGCCTGCTCGCGATAGCGTTTTATCAGACACGAACGATTTGTCTGCGGAGACGCTATCGCGAGCAGGCTCACTCCTACAGTAGAGATGATGTGGATTTGAACAAAGGCATAACGATAGACCGCATCGATATATGTGGTTATATGAAAAATCGCTATGCTGCGGGCCAGATTTTTCCTGTCGTTTTTTCTGGACGTCTTAATGGAATTGGCAAATTTCGGCCTGGTGATTGCCGGGCTGGTGGTGGGTTTTATTGTCGGCATGACCGGTGTCGGCGGCGGCTCGTTGATGACGCCGATCCTGCTGTGGTTCGGCATCAACCCGGCAACAGCGGTGGGCACCGACCTGTTGTACGCGGCCATTACCAAATCCAGTGGCGTGCTGGTGCACAAAAAGAACAACAACATCGACTGGGCGATCACTGGCTGGCTGACTCTCGGCAGCGTGCCGGCAGTCGCCATGACCCTGTGGTTTCTCAGCACCCTGCACACCGCGCCCGAGGCGATGAACGCGATCATCAAACAGGCCTTGGGCTTCGTGCTGTTCGCCACGGCGCTGGCGATTCTGTTCAAGAAGCGCCTGCTCGAATTCGCCCACAAACGCGCGGGCGGCAATTACAACCCGAGCGGCACGCGCCTGAATGTGATGACAGTGATCACCGGGCTGATCCTCGGCACCATGGTCGCCCTGACCTCGATCGGCGCCGGCGCCCTCGGCACGGTCGCGTTGTTCATCCTCTATCCGCTGCTGCCGACCCGGCGTCTGGTCGGCACCGAAATCGCCCACGCCGTGCCGCTGACCCTGGTTGCCGGTCTGGGCCACGCGAGCATGGGCAACATGGACTGGGGCGTGCTGGGCTTTCTGCTGATGGGTTCGTTGCCAGGCATCTGGCTCGGCAGCCACCTGACCGGGCGCATTTCCGATGAATTGCTGCGCCCGTGCCTGGCGACCATGCTGCTGCTGATTGGCTACAAACTGGCGTTCTGATGTAGGAGCTGCCGCAGGCTGCGATCTTTTGATCTTCGTTTTTACAATCAAGATCAAAAGATCGCAGCCTGCGGCAGCTCCTACGCTGCGGTATGAAGGATGTTGAATTTCATGACGGTCACCGGCAAATCCTCGTAGATCAGATCCTCGACCACCTCCCAACCCAACCCCGCATACAGCGATTGCGCAGCGTCGGTGTACAGATACAACTCAGTCACTCCCAGCGTCGCCGCCTCGGCGACGATCCTGTTGACCAGTTGCGAAGCAATTCCGCGTCCGCGTTCTTCGGCTTTCACGTAGACGCCCGCCAGCCACGGCGTCAGTTGCGGGCGGATCTTCATGTCGCTGTCGATCAGCAGCGCGCCACCGAGCAATCTGTCGTCTTCAATGGCCACCACCACGCTGGGAACCGCACCCTTGCCGCAGGCCGCGCGCATCCGCTCGGTGCGGGCTTCAAGGGTATCGCCGTCACGGAATTCGCCCCATTCCTTGAAATTGAGTTCGGCGAGTTCCTCAATCAAATGCGGGTGATCGCACAGGTAGTCGATGTGCATGGGTTGAACTCCATTTCGTGGGCAGAATGACCACCCTAATGCGCTCACAAAAGGTAATCAAATCCGCGTCACGATTACGCCGATGCAGTTGCGCAATGACGCGGCTGACCTAAGCTTCTGACAAGGCGAAACATATTTGCCGGGCACGACCCCGGAACAATCGCCGCGATGCGCAATCATTAGAGCGTGGATATCAAAAGGAGATGCGCATGCTCATCAGGTCACTGACCCTGACACTCTTGCTGGCGATTGCCGGCCCCTTGTTCGCCGCTGACAATGACTCGCCCATAGCCGGGGATATGGGACGGGCCCGACCGTTGATCGTGATCGCCCAAAGCACCGTCGACCCGGTGTGGGTGGGGTTGAAAAAGTCGCTGGAAGATCCGGCGAACAAGAAGGGCGTCACCGACCGCAACATCAAGGTCTACACCATCCTCAATATGGCCGGACAACTCGATGGCAAGGATCTCGGCCAGCAAGACACCATGGCTTTGCTGCGGTCGCTGAAGCTCGGTGCTGGTGCGTATCCGAAAGTGTTCCTGCTGGGCAAGGACGGCGAGACCAAACTCTCGGCCTCGGGCGAGGAAGCGAAGTCGGTGGACCTGAAGAAAATCTTCGACACGGTTGACGCGCTGCCGGCCAGCGAAAAGGAAATCAGCGCACCGACGGTCGCTGAAACCAAGGCCACCGCCGCCGAACCGGCAGCCAAGAAAGGCGAGAAGGGCGCCAAGCCAGCCAAACCGGCGAAACCGAGCAAGCCACCGGAAATGCCGGATGATTGATTGAGGCAGGCTCTGAATAAAAAATGGCGGACGCTTTAAACGTTCGCCATTTTTTTGTCCGCTTGGATGACCACGATACTCTGAATATCAGGGCAGGAGCTGACGGATGACATTGACCAGAACCGGAGAGAAAGCCGCAAGCTGGCCATTCTTGGGAGTCAGCATGTCATCAAGGAGAATGCCCAGAAGCTCTTCATCTTCAAGGTCATCGGGTTGCATGCCTCCTGTAAAGATCAACTGATCAACCAGTTGTTTCCGTGCCCCTATGAGTCCGCGATTGCTTTCTTCAGTATGACCGAGATTCAAAATTTCCAGAGCCGAATTTGCGCGTTCAGTTTTGCCGGTCACTCTGCCGGACAGATAAAACTTTAATTCCGACTCGCATTCCTCTATCAAGGGCGTCAGATCTAGTGGGCGCGTGCCTCGATGATGTCCACATTGATTCTGGCGTTGGCAACTGGCGACGATGTTGGTGAATTCCAGTGTGCGATTGGGGACTTTATCCTGGGCCTCAACGTGCTCGTTATGTGAGTTGTCGCCTGCAATGGTCTGGCAGCAATAGGCGCAAAGGCTGAACTGTTCCGTTATACAGGCCGTGCGCACGCTCACGCGTTCTTCGCCGGGCAGGTCCCGGTAACGTAATGTTGTGTTGGCGCGTTTCCATCTGATGAGTTGTTCCGGCTCGGCTCCCTTGGTGATCTTACGCACGGCGCAACTCCAGTTTGCGCAGCAACAGCGCAGCTTTCGCCAGTTCGATATGACCGTCCGGAAGTTCTTCTGCCAGTTCGGCGAATAGCTTTTGTGCGGTTTCCAGATCACCGTCCTGCAAGCGTTCGAGCAGTGCGTTCAAGCGTTTTTGAACGTCGCTGTTACGGATGTCGGTGTCCATGACTTCCAGCAGCACCTGATTGGCATCAAGTCCGTACAGGCCGTTGTGTTCGTGGAGTTCACCGTCATTGAGTACGTAAACCAGCACATCCTTGGCGTCGCTGATGACCAGTGGTGAGTGCGTGGTCAGCACGAACTGGCAGTTGGGGAAGGTTTCGCTCAGTTGGCGGATCAGACTGCGTTGCCATTTAGGGTGCAGGTGCAGATCCACTTCGTCGATCAGCACGATGCCGTCCCCGTGGAGCGGGTTGTCCAGCGACTGGTTCATCATTGCCAGACGACGGGCGATATCACCGACCAGCGCCATCATCGACTTCTCGCCTTGCGAGAGTTGGGCGACGTTGAGGGTGACGCCGTCCTTGTCGATAGCCATGTGTAGACGCGGCTTGCGTTGCACGCGCAGGTTGGTGAAGCCGGGCATGAAAGCGGCGATGGCGGAGCGGACGGCGGTTAGCTGACGGTCGCGGGAAGAGGCTTTCAGGTTGGACAGGGTTTTCCAAACATCACTTTCATAGCCGAACTTTATGGAGATTTCGGCCAGTGCAGTGTCGGAAATGCCGGTCTCGTTTTCGCTGTCCTCACGCTCGCGAAACCACTCGAAGAAGCGGCGGAAGTCTACACCTCGGTTGAGCGAGTTGTCGTAGCCGTCCAACTGATCAAAAGTATGTTTTGTTTTGATTTTTAGAGGGATTTCAAGAACTGAGCGTTCAACTGGGTAGTACGCAATTAGGGGAAGTGATGCTTTGTCATCGGCAGTCAACTTTGTGCGGTAGAGATCAGCTAGGCGGCTAGTCTCAGTTAATTCGCTATGAACACTCGACTTTCTCCCCTGCTTGGATCTTGCAACGGTCCAGACAAATAAAATTTCGTCTGCCACTTTTTTGGGAACGTTTGACCGTGCTTTGGACCCGTCTATCAGGGCCGCAGTGACCATCGCAAACGAGGCTCCATTGCGAATGTCGTCGTCTATTAAATGGCTGCCAATGCCTCTTTCGGTACGAATTCTGGCTACCAACCAGCTCAGAGAGGTGGCAAGTGACTTTAATAATGTGGTTTTCCCAGCACCGTTATTTCCTACGATCGCCGTTATGTTCGAGGAGTTTTTATTTGTGGGGGCGAGGTGAATGGTAAGGTCGGCGAACCGACCTACATCCTTGAGGCTTAAGTTGAGAATTTCCATTACAACGCCCTTCGAGGGTCAGTCGGTTTAAAAGCTTTGGCGCGCATTATGTCATCCCCGGCCACGGATTGATTCGATGGAGTGTAGATACTCCACTTCACCCGGTCACCCATGAAAATAGTTGCCGAATATTCCCACCAAAATGAGCTGCGCAATACCCTTCAAATCTATCGGATTTTTCCTGCAACGCGCGGCGGCACTGAGGAACTGGTGCTCCGAGAGCCGTGCCGATAATCTTTCCGAGCCGCTGCAAAATCAGCGGTCGGATGTGGAAGTCCGGTGAATCCTGAAAGCGCATGTGCGCCTGTAAACACTTGTTGGCGCCTTTTATGCCAACATTGTTTGCTTATGGCAGCTATGCGCAGGAGCACTCTCGAGTGCACCGGGTTTTTCTCGGGGTCCCGGACTTCCACACCTGCGCAAAGCTGCCACCCTCTCGTGGAAGGGCGCTCGGCAGTTTTTTCTCTAACTGCACGAGATCTTCAAGCATGAAAAAATTTGATTCGAACGCAGCCGAAGCTTCCGCGAACCTAGATTCCCCCGAACAAATCGCCAACCCCAAACCCCGCTACATCCCCATTACCGGCATCGACTGCCAGATCCCCTGTCTCCTGATCGACCGCGAAGCCCCGGTAGACGTACTCCACGGCACCGCCGCCTACCGATTACGAAGCGTGACTCAACTGCTGGAAACCCTTTCCCTCAGCGACGGCATCGGTCATGACTCATTACTGCTGCAGGACTTCGCCCGGGTGCTGGCAATCCCTCTGCGCGACAGCTGCGACCTGATGGATGTGCTGGGCTGGAAGCTACAGGCGTAGTTTCAAACCCTCAAACCAAAATGGGCGACCCTCTCAGGTCGCCCATTTTTTATGGCGTGATCACCGGGTCAACTCCCCCAGAATCTTGTGCGCAATCTTCACCCGCTCTCCATTCGGGTAGTTGCGGTTCGCCAGAATGACGATCCCGACTTTCTTCGACGGTACGAATGCGACATACGCGCCGAAGCCACCGGTGGATCCGGTCTTGTTCAGCAACACGTTCGCCGGCTCAGGTTGTGGCGGATTCAGCCATTTGACCTTGTGCGCTTCCATGGCCATCGGCGTCGAGTTGCCGTCCAGCAGGCGGTCGAGGCTGATCGGGTAGGTGTAGCGTTCCCAGCCCAGGCCCTGGGTCATGTCGCCGACGGTGTAGTAGCCGGTGTGGGTGAGGGCGATGGCTTTTTGCAGGGGTGTTTCGAGTTTGGCGGTGTCGAGGTTGGCCTGGACGAATTGCAGCAGATCAGCGGCGCTGGTTTTTACGCCGTAGGCTTCGGAGTCGAGGGCGCCGGGGCTGACTCGAATCGGTTTGTTGTTCTTGTCATAGCCTTGGGCGTAGAGCTTTTGTTCAGACGCCGGCACCGACAGGAAGGTGTGCTTGAGCCCGAGTTTCGGCAGCAGGGTTTCAGTCATGACCTGATTGAACGGTTGGCCAAGGCTTTTCGCCGCCAGATAGCCGAACAGGCCGATGCTCGGGTTGGAATACAGGCGATGGCTGCCGACCGGAAAAGTCGATTTCCACTGTTGGTAATAGCCGAGCATCTTGTCGGAAGAATCCGCAGCATCCGGGAATTGCAATGGCAGGCCGCCGGCGCTGTAAGTGCCCAGTTGCAGCAGGCTGATGTGGTCAAAAGCGCTGCCTTTCAGCTCGGGCCAGTGCTGGCTGGCCTTGTCGGAGAATTCCAGTTTGCCGCTGGCCTGGGCGTAGGCGGCGAGGGTTGCGGTGAAGGTTTTGCTCACCGAGCCGATTTCGAACAGGGTGTTTTCACTCACCGGTTGCCCGGTGCTTTTGTCGGCGACACCGTAGTTAAAGTAGTGCACCTTGCCATCGACGGTCACGGCCACGGCCAGCCCCGCAATGTCCTGTTGCTGCATGACCGGGGTCACGGCGGCCTTGACCAGCGCCTGCAACTGATCGTCGGTTTGCTGGGCAGCCATGCACGCGGTGGCAGCGAAAATCAGGCCGAAAGCGCTGCGAGAAATGACTTTGCTCGGATTGATGAATGACATAAATGAACCACTCTCCATGAGTGTTGAGGGTGTTATCCCGCTAGACTGCGGGCAATTGCAATGTTGGGCAGCTGATCAGCGCCGACAATTTAGGCAGTCTGGCACTCGTCGACAAACGATGATATTTCGGATGAGCCATTAGAAAAATTTGGGACTGGGCATGATTCGACCTCTACTGCCGCTCAATGCACTGCGCGCGTTCGAAGCCTCGGCGCGTCATCTGAGCTTTACCCGTGCCGCCGTGGAGTTATGCGTGACTCAGGCGGCGGTGAGCCATCAGGTGAAAAGCCTCGAAGCGCAACTCAACGTCACCCTGTTCAAACGCCTGCCCCGCGGGCTGATGCTGACCAGTGAAGGCGAGACCCTGTTGCCGGTTTTGACCACGTCGTTCGATCATATCGCGCAGATGCTCGAGCGGCTGGCCGGCGGTCAGTATCGGGAAATGTTGACCGTGGGTGCCGTCGGAACCTTTGCGGTCGGTTGGTTGCTGCCACGGCTGCCAGACTTCCAGGCGAAACATCCGCTCATAGATTTGCGGCTGTCGACTCACAACAACCGGGTCGACGTCGCCGCCGAGGGGCTGGATTACGCGATTCGTTTTGGCGCCGGAGCGTGGCACGGCATCGAGGCAACGCGTCTGCTGGATGCGCCACTGTCGGTGTTGTGCGTGCCGGAAATTGCCCGGCAGTTGCATACCCCGGGCGATCTGCTGCAACAGCGCTTGCTGCGTTCCTATCGCACCGATGAATGGCCGGAGTGGTTTCACGCCGCCGGCCTGGCGACCCACGCGGCGCCGCCGCAAAGCATTGTGTTCGATTCGTCTCTGGCGATGATGGAAGCGGCGCTGCAGGGCAGCGGGGTGGCCTTGGCGCCACCGCTGATGTTCGCCCGGCAACTGGCGGCGGACGTGATTCGTCAGCCGTTTGCGATTGAAATCACCACCGGCAGTTATTGGCTGACGCGCTTGCAGTCAAGGCCGGAGACGGCGGCGATGACGGCGTTCAAGCAGTGGCTGGTACAAAACTCTGCCTGACACAAGTCCCCTCCTGTGGGAGCGGGCTTGCTCGCGAAGGCGGCGTGTCAGTCAACTCAAATATTGACTGATGCACCGCCTTCGCGAGTAAGCCCGCTCCCACAGGGACGGCAGTGGACTGCAGATCAGAATTCAGCGCACCAGACACGGCCGCTTGTTATCGAACGTCCACCCCGGTATCAAAAACTGCATCGCCACGCTGTCATCCCGCGCGCCGAGACCCATGCCTTTGTACAGTTCGTGGGCCTTGGCCAGCTGATCCATGTCCAGCTCCACCCCCAGCCCAGGTTTCTGCGGCACTTGCACGCAACCTTCGACAATTTGCAGCGGTGCCTTGGTCAGGCGCTGGCCGTCCTGCCAGATCCAGTGCGTGTCGATGGCGGTGATGTCGCCCGGTGCCGCCGCCGCGACATGGGTGAACATCGCCAGCGAGATATCGAAGTGGTTGTTGGAGTGTGAGCCCCAGGTCAGGCCCCACTCATGGCACAACTGCGCGACACGTACCGAGCCTTGCATGGTCCAGAAGTGCGGGTCGGCCAACGGAATGTCCACCGACTGCAACTGAATGGCGTGGCCCATCTCGCGCCAGTCGGTGGCGATCATGTTGGTCGCCGTCTTCAGTCCGGTAGCGCGGCGGAACTCGGCCATGACTTCGCGCCCCGAGTAACCGTTTTCCGCACCGCACGGGTCTTCGGCGTAAGCCAGCACCTTATGTTGATCGCGGCACAAGCGGATCGCTTCTTTCAGTGACCAGGCGCCGTTCGGATCAAGCGTGATACGCGCCTCGGGAAAGCGTTCGGCCAGTGCCGTCACCGCTTCGATTTCCGCGTCGCCGCTAAGCACGCCGCCTTTGAGTTTGAAGTCCTGGAAACCGTATTTCGCCTGGGCCGCTTCAGCCAGACGCACCACCGCCTCGGCGCTCATGGCCTTCTCGTGACGCACGCGGAACCAGTCGTTATCGGCGTCCGGTTCGCTGCGGTAGGCGAGGTTGGTCTCGCGTTGATCGCCGACATAAAACAGATAACCGAGCATCTTCACTTGATCGCGTTGCTGGCCTTCGCCGAGCAGCGCCGCGACCGGTACGTCGAGGTGTTGCCCGAGCAAGTCGAGGAGGGCGGCTTCGAGTCCGGTGACCGCGTGGATGGTGATGCGCAGGTCGAACGTCTGCAGGCCACGGCCGCCGGCATCACGCTCGGCGAAGGTCTCGCGCACCTGATTGAGGATCTTCTGATAGTTGCCGATTGTGCTGCCGAGCACCAGGCTGCGGGCGTCCTCCAGCGTCTGCCGGATGCGCTCGCCACCGGGCACTTCACCGACGCCAGTGTGGCCGGCGTTGTCCTTGAGAATGACGATATTGCGGGTGAAAAACGGCCCATGGGCGCCGCTCAGGTTGAGCAGCATGCCGTCGTGGCCGGCCACGGGAATCACCTGCATGTCAGTGATGATTGGCGCTTTGGCAGTGTCGTGTGCGGTCATGTTTTTATCCTTGTCAGCATCTTTAAAAAGGAAGTCATGCGTGCTTTGGCGCGGCCTCGGCCACGGCGAGGTCAGCAGCGGGTTTCGGGGTGGTACGTGCAGCGAAGACGATGATCGCGGCGATGATCGAAGTCGCGGCCAGGCCATAGAGGCCGCCCTGAATCGAACCAGTGTGTTCTTCGAGCAGGCCGAAGGTGGTCGGCGCGACGAAGCCGCCGAGGTTGCCCACCGAGTTGATCAGTGCGATCACTGCCGCGGCGATCCGTGCATCCAGATAGGCCTGCGGAATCGGCCAAAACAACGATGAGGCGGACTTGAAGCCCAGCGCGGCAAAACAGATCGCGACAAAGGCGAAGATCGGCCCGCCGGTGGTGGACATGAACATCCCCGCCGCGGCGATCAACAACGCGGTGGCGACCCAGGCCTGCTGGTGCTTCCACTTGGCCGAGAAGGCGGCGAAGGCGTACATGCCGACGATCGACAGCAACCATGGAATCGAGTTGAACAGACCGACCTGGAAGTCGCTCATCTCGCCCATTTTCTTGATGATGCTCGGCAGCCAGAAGGTTGCCGCGTAAATGGTCAACTGGATGAAGAAGTAGATCAGGCAGAACAGAATGATCTGGCGGTCCTTGAGCAGTTTGCCCATCGATGGCCGGATCGGCGTCGCGGCTTCGCGGGCCTTCTGTTCATCGTCGATGGCGCTGACCAGTGCGTCCTGTTCGGCGCGGGTCAGCCATTGCGCGTCATGCGGTTTGGCGTCGAGCCAGAACCACACGAACACGCACAGCCCCACGGAAAACATGCCCTCGATGAAGTACATCCATTGCCAGCCGTGCATGCCGAGGCCGTTGATCTGCAAGAGCAGGCCGGACAACGGGCCGGAGATCAGCGAGGCGACTGCCGACCCGCTGAGGAAAATCGCGATCGCCTTGCCGCGTTCGGCACCCGGCAGCCAGCGGGTAAAGTAGTAGATCACCCCGGGAAAGAACCCGGCTTCGGCCACGCCGAGCAGAAAGCGCAGGATGTAAAAGTGCGTTTCGTTCTGGATGAACGCCATGCCGGCGGCGACCAGGCCCCAGGTGAGCATGATGCGGGTCAGCCAGATACGCGCGCCGACTTTCTGCAAAAGCATGTTGGACGGCACTTCGAACAGCGCGTAACCGATGAAGAACAGACCGGCGCCGAAGCCGTAGGCGGCAGCACCAATGCCCAGGTCATGTTCCATGTGAGTGCGGACGAAACCAATGTTCACCCGGTCAATGTAATTGACGATGAACATGATCACGAAGAGCGGCAGGACGTGGCGTTTCACTTTCGAGATGGCGGACGCGAGTGTCGAATCGACGCCCTCGTTCATCCCGGAGACGGAGGTTTTCACTTGGTTTTCTCCCACTGATTATTTTTATGCGGGGTAGGACTGGGTGCTGCGTTGTTGATAGACATCATACAACTGGGATTTTTTGTCCTACAAGTGGGGTGGAGCGATTAAATTTGTCTGGTGAACAGATTTTTTATTTCTTTTTGGGATTTGTCCCCGTTTTAATTGGTTAAAATCGCGCCCATCAGACGTGCATTTCGGTTCGCGATCCAAATTTTCAAACAGGGCGTAGGGCTTGGTTGTTGCGGTTTTTTTCGTTTTATTGAATGTTGTCATACAAGTTTCTGGCTGTTTCAGCGCTAAAATCGATCTCGTCAGCCACCGCGCAGTGCTACGATCGACAAGCCCCGATGACCGGAACCGATCATGCAAGAAGACCTCGACGCCCCTGCGCCCAAACGTGCACACAACCTCGCACACGATCTGGTGGAGAAACTCACCCAGAGCATCCTGCTCGGCCGGCTGTCGCCCGGCGACAAGCTGCCGTCGGAGAACGCCATCGTTCAGGAGCACGGCGTCAGTCGCACGGTCGTGCGCGAAGCGATTTCCAAGTTGCAGGCGTCGGGGCTGGTTGAGACGCGGCACGGCATCGGCAGTTTTGTCATCGAGCGCGCTGCCGAGCAGGGCTTGCGGTTGAATGTCGATACCGCTCTCGGCGTGCGCAGCATTCTTGAATTGCGCATGGGCCTGGAGACGCAGGCTGCGGCGTTGGCCGCGTCACGTCGCAGCGAGCAGCAATTGCTGCAAATGCGTCAGGCGCTGGATGACTATCAGCGTCTGCTGGACAGCAATGACAGTTGTGTCGAGGCTGATCGACGTTTTCATCTGCTTATTGCCGAAGCCACCGGCAACGTCTGCTTCAGCGAAATCATGCAGCACCTGGGCAGCGCGATGATTCCACGTCAGCGGCTCAATGCCGCCGAGCGTGGCGCGGCGGATCTGAGCAAGCTGGGGCAGTTGGCCCATCTGGAGCACGAAGCGATCCTGAATGCGATCAAGCGGCAGGATCCGGACGCGGCGCGCGCGGCCATGTGGCTGCACCTGACCAACAGCCGCGACCGTTTCAGTTCTCAAGGCTGATTGCCGTTGGTCTGCTCGATAGCACCGCCTGCAGATGCACGCTTCCAAGCTGTATGGCCCGGGTTCTCCGGACCTCCTTGGTGAGGTGTGTCATGGCTAATGATTTGCTGTTTCAGGTTGGTGTGCTGCCGACCGATCCAACCCGTCCGGTACCCGGCACGGATGAGCCGACACTGGCCGATCACGATGCGCCGCCGGGCATGAGCCCGGGACGTGATCCGTTGAGTGATGCTGATCGGCCGGAAGACTGGAAGGACCCGGCGGCGGACGATGATGTGCCGCCAGCGGATGAGCCGACGCCGTTGTCGGATGACAGGCGCTGAGGCTAACCCGGCACGAGATATTTATAGTCTGCGCCGGCCCGTTCGCGAGCAAGCTCGCTCCCACAGGTAGAACGCATCCCCCTGTAGGAGTGAGCCTGCTCGCGATGGGGTCATCAGCCTCAGTAAAAACCTCGATCAGACCTCAATCGGTCGACCCTCCACCCGCCGCTCCAGATTCAACGCCAGCACACTGATCAACACCACCGCCGACCCCGCCAGCACCATCAGCGTCGGTCGCTCGCCCAATCCCAGCGAAGCAATCCCCATCGCCGTCGGTGGTATCAGGTACAACGTCATCGTCGCCCGGCTCAAGTCCACATGCTTGAGCACAAAGCCCCAGGCCAGATAGGCCAGTGCGCTGGGAAATACCCCCAGTGCCAGCACTGCCCACTGCACTCGCAGCGGCGCATTTACCACCGCCGCACCCAGCCCCGGCAGATAAATCAGCAACAGCAGCGTCCCCGACCACACCGCATAACAGGCCAGACTGAAGCCGTCATAACGCCGGGCATGATGTTTTTGCAGGGCGAAGTAAATGCTCCATGACAGCGCTGCCAGCAGGATCAGCAAGCCATGCGCGTCGATCTGCCCCAGGCCCCGATCGGCGCTGACCACGATCACCACCCCGACCAGTCCCAGCAAGACGCAGCCCCATCGCCAGACACTGACCTGATCCTTGAACACGTAACGCGCCAGCAGCGTACTGAACAGCGGGCTCGACTGCGCCAGTACGCTGGAGGCGCCGGCACTGACGCTTTGCTGGCCGATGTTCAGCGCCACGTGATGCAGGCTGACGGCAAAAAATCCCAGGGCGAACAACAGCGGTACGTCGCGCGGTTGCGGCAGGCGAATGCCCTTGAACGCCGCAATCACGGCCATGAACAACGACGCCAGCAGAAACCGCAGCAACGCCAGATGCCCGGGGTCGTAGGCTTGCAGGCCGATGTGAATGCCGGTGGGTGAATAGGCCCAGCAGCCGACCACGAAGGCCGTGGCCAGAATGATTTTCAAGGGAGAAGGAGACGGCATGATCGGCGCACCGCAAGGGTTGATGCGCCGAGTATCCGGGCGGTCAACAAGTCTCCACAACTGACTTATACTGCGCTGAATGTTCACTTTGAGTGATGAGTATGGAGCTGGCGCAGATCCGCATGTTCAAGACCGTGGCTGACGAGGGCAGCATTGCCCGCGCTGCTGAAAAATTGTTTTGTGTGCCGTCGAACATCACCGCACGGATCAAGGCGCTTGAGGCGGAACTCGGCGTCGCACTGTTTCTGCGCGAGGGACGCGGGCTGCGGATCAGTCCGGCGGGACAGACGTTTCTCGCCTATGTCGAGCGGATTCTGGCGCTGACCGCCGAAGCCAAGCGCGCGGTGGATCCCGCCGCCGAACCGTCCGGCCCGCTGCGTATCGGCGCGATCGAGTCCTCGGCCACCGGGCGTTTGCCCCGACTGTTGGCCAAGTTTCACCAGCGCTATCCGCAGGTGGCGCTGGAGTTGACCACTGGCACCTGGGGTCAGTTGCTCGACGACACCGTCAGCCATCGCCTCGACGGCGCCATCGTCGCGGTGGACGTCGAGCGCTCGCAACTGAAACGCACGCCGATGTACCGCGAGGAGTTGCTACTGATTGCCTCGACGTCATTCGGCCCGGTGCGCGACATCCACGATCTGCAGGATAAAACCGTGTTCATGTGGCCGCAGGGTTGCCCGTATCGGGCGGCGCTGGAGCACTGGCTGTTGCGTCAGGGGCAGGCGCTGCCGATTGTCAGTCTGGCGAGTTACGGGGCGATTGTCGGTTGCGTGAGTGCTGGCGCCGGGGTGGCATTAGTACCTAAAGGCGTGTTCGAGCAATACGCCAAAGGCGCTGGATGCGTGGGCTATGAGTTTCCCGAACTGACGGCGATCGACAACCTGTTTTACTGGCACGAAAACGCCGGGGTACACCCGGCGCGTGAGGCGTTCGTGGCGATGTTGCGTGAAGAATTCCTCTGATCACATCCAACGCGCACCTGTAGGAGCTGCCGCAGGCTGCGATCTTTTGACTTTGTTATTGAAGAACAAGATCAAAAGATCGCAGCCTGCGGCAGCTCCTACATGGGAGGGGGTCAAGGAGTCAGGTCGCGCATCAGCAGGCCAAAGCGCAAATCCACCGCATCCGGAATCGGCAGGTACACCGTGTGTCCATCCCCCGGCGCAACCTCGATCGCTTCACCCTTGGCACTCTGCAACTGGTGCAGGTCGAAGTGGAAATTGCCCTTCGGAGTCATCAATTCCAGATGATCGCCCAAGGCAAAACGGTTCTTCACTTTGACCTCGGCCAACCGGTCGCGGCGCTCGCCGGTCAGTTCGCCGACGAACTGCTGACGCTCTGACACCGAGCTGCCGTTCTGATAATTCTGGTATTCGTCATGCACATGGCGACGCAGGAAACCTTCGGTGTAGCCGCGCTGGGCCAGTGACTCCAGATCGGTCATCAGGCTGCGGTCGAACTCGCGCCCGGCCATCGCATCGTCGATTGCCCGGCGATAGACCTGGGTGGTGCGCGCGCAATAGAAGTGCGATTTGGTCCGGCCCTCGATCTTCAGCGAATGCACGCCCATGCGCGTCAGGCGTTCGACGTGCTGCACCGCGCGCAGATCCTTGGCGTTCATGATGTAGGTGCCGTGCTCGTCTTCAAATGCCGGCATCAACTCATCGGGGCGATTGGCTTCCTGCAGCAGAAATACCTGATCGGTCGGCGCGCCGATGCCCAGGGTTGGCTCCGGCTGGAAGGTCTGCACGATCTCGCCGAGCTGGTTTTCCGTGGCTTGCTGCGCCGAATACTTCCACCGGCAAGCGTTGGTGCAGGTGCCCTGATTGGCGTCGCGCTTGTTCATGTAGCCCGACAGCAGGCAGCGCCCGGAGTAGGCCATGCACAGTGCGCCATGAACGAACACTTCCAGTTCCATGCCTGGTACCTGTTCACGGATTTCACCGATTTCTTCCAGCGACAGCTCCCGCGACAGGATGATCCGGCTCAGGCCTTGTTGCTGCCAGAATTCGACGCTCGCCCAGTTCACCGTGTTGGCCTGCACCGAAAGGTGGATCGGCATCTGCGGGAAATGCCGGCGCACCAGCATGATCAGGCCCGGGTCGGACATGATCAGCGCATCCGGCGCCATCTCGATCACTGGCGCCAGATCCTTGAGGAAGGTCTTCAGTTTGGCGTTGTGCGGGGCGATGTTGACCACCACGTAGAAGCGCTTGCCCTGTGCCTGCGCTTCGCGAATGCCGAGGGCGAGGTTGGCGTGGTCGAACTCGTTGTTGCGCACCCGCAGGCTGTAGCGCGGCTGGCCGGCATAGACCGCGTCGGCACCGTAGGCGAAGGCGTAGCGCATGTTCTTCAGGGTGCCGGCGGGGGCGAGCAGTTCCGGGGCGGCGAGGGGGAGGTCAGGGATCATGGCGGCATCGGTCGCAAAAGCGCGGCAGGGTAGTGCAGTGGCAAGTGCGGTTTATTGATCTGGATCTACGTTTGAGTGCGTGGACTTTATCTGTGCAGAAAGGGCACAGATCATGTGCCGGTTTCACTGTGTTCGGTGCGGCGGTGGCTGCTTAAGATTCGCTTGTCAAATCAACCGAGGCAGGACTTTCCCATGCAGAACTTTACTCGCCGCTTTCTCACCGCTTGTGCATTTTCCGGTGTATTGGCCAGCAGCGCAGCGATGGCCGACAACCACCCGACCATTCGGGCAATGTCCGGCGCGACACCGGCTGATCATTTGCCAGCGGGCAAATCCGCACTGGTGGTGATCGATTTCCAGAATGAATATTTCAGCGGCCGGATGCCGATCCCGGACGGTGCCGCTGCCCTGGCGAAAACCCGTGAGCTGATCACTTTCGCTGACAGTCACAAGATCCCGGTGTATCACGTGCAGCACGTTGCCCCGGCCGGCTCGCCAGTGTTTGCCATCGATGGCCAGACCGTCAAATTTCACCCGGACATGCAGCCGCGCCCGCAAGACGTGGTGCTGCAAAAGAGCACCGTCAGCGTGTTCGCCAGCACCGACCTTGACCAGCAATTGAAAAAGGCCGGCATCCAGACCCTGATCATTTCCGGCCTGATGACCCACGCCTGCGTGGCGGGTGCCGCACGGGACGCCGCGCCTTTGGGTTACAACGTGATTGTCGCGTCCGATGCCTCGGCGACCCGCGCCATCACCCGCGCCAACGGCGTGTCTATCGACAAGGATTCGCTGCACAAAGCCGCGTTGGCGGAAGTCGAAGACACCTTCGGCGATGTGTTGAGCACTGCGCAGATCGTCAAACTGCCGGTGCGCTGATTAGCCGGGCTGCATCGTCCAGGCAATCTATGCTCCATGAACAAAGATGGCACTCGCGCGCGCCCCGGCTGACTAAGGTTCGGGGCGTGCGAGACGCCTGACTGACATGGATCGGACATGAACGAAAAAACCCTGCAATTCAAATCCCTCACCGTGCTGTTGCTGTTGGTGACGGTCGCCTTCATCTGGATTCTGCTGCCGTTCTACGGCGCGGTGTTCTGGGCGGTGATTCTCGGCATCCTGTTTGCGCCGATGCAGCGCCGGTTGCAGCAGAAGTTCGGCTGGCAACGCAATCTGACTTCTCTATGCACCCTGGGCATTTGTCTGGTGATCGCGATTTTGCCGGTGATCATCCTCAGCGTGTTGTTGGTCCAGGAAGGCGCGACGCTGTACACCAACATCGAAAGTGGCCAACTGGACATCGGCGCCTATATAGCGCAGTTCAAACACAGCCTGCCGCCGTACTTCCAGCATCTGCTCGATCGTTTTGGCATGGGCGAACTCAATGGTCTGCGCGAGAAAATCGTCAAGGCATCGATGCAGGGCAGTCAGGTGCTGGCGAGTCAGGCGTTCAGTTTCGGTCAAGGCACATTCGAGTTCGTGGTCAGCTTCGGCATCATGCTGTACCTGCTGTTTTTCTTTCTGCGCGATGGCGCCGAGCTGGTGCGCAAGATTCGCACCGCGGTACCGCTGGAAGAGAATCACAAACGCCGTTTGCAGTTGAAATTCAATCGGGTGGTACGCGCGACGGTGAAGGGCAACCTGGTGGTGGCGGTCACTCAAGGGGCATTGGGTGGTGCGATTTTCTGGTTTCTCGACATTCCCAGCGCGTTGCTGTGGGCGGTGCTGATGGGCTTTCTGTCACTGTTGCCGGCGGTGGGGGCGGGGATCGTCTGGGCGCCGGTGGCGGTGTACTTCCTGCTCAGCGGGATGATCTGGCAGGGTGTGGTGCTGGGGGTGTTCGGGGTATTTGTAATCGGTCTGGTGGACAACGTGCTGCGCCCGATCCTGGTCGGCAAGGACACGCGGATGCCGGACTACATGATCCTGATCTCGACCCTCGGCGGCCTCGCGGTGTTCGGCCTCAACGGTTTCGTGATCGGGCCGCTGATCGCAGCGCTGTTCATGTCCAGTTGGGCGTTGTTCATCGAGACCAAACCGAAAGTCCAGTTGCCTTAAGCGTGGAATGGGTCGCTGACGATTTTCTGTGACAGGGCCTGTGCGGCGGGCAGTGAAGTGAGCGGGCCGCTGATCGGCTCGCCATCGCGCACCAGATACCAGCAGGCGAGCAATCCCGACGCTCTGAGCGATGCGGGAACAGCGCTACCGACTACCGACATGATTTGAACCTGAGCCATGACAAGTACCTCCATCAATCTGTGGAGCTACCTTAGGGATTCGCTGCGCTCAGGGACAATCAACGCTTTCGATAGTGGTCATTGATCACAGTGAGGGCTGCATCAGTCGACAACCTGGTCGAGCATGTGCACCACTTCGCGCTCATTGAGCAGGCCCTTGTGCACGAGATTCTCCGCCAGCAGCGAAAGAAACTTGGCGCAGCGGTGGCCTTCCAGGTGTTTGAGTTCAGTCAACGCGCTGTACACCTTGCTTGAAGTGCACAGGCCGACGATGCGGTGCGGATTTTGTGTAGGCATGGTTCGTCCTTGTTTTTATCAACCTGTTGTTTACGGACGGATTCAGATTGCGGTTCCGTCATGACAAATGGATGACCGTTTTGTGTTTTGCCCCCGACGGTCAAGTCCATCATGCCGACTTTAGCTGCCGGAACTGTCCTCACAGCGACCTTGGCGAGATTTTTTCAGACTCTGCCCGACCGACGGTCATAAAAAAGCCCCGCTATAAAGCGGGGCTTGTTGGTTGCGATTACCAGCGCGGGCCACCGTAGTAGCCGTGTGGCCGGCCGTAATAGCCGCGTGGTGGGCCGTAGTAGACCGGGCCAGGCACGTAGACCGGTTGTTGCACATAGACCGGGGCCGGCTGGTAGTAGACCGGTGGCGGCGGCTGTTGCACATAAACCGGTGCCGGTTGAGCGTAAACAGGCTGTTGCACGTAGACCGGCCGGTCCTGGTTGATCAACGCGGAGCCGATGATGGCCGAGCCGACGATCGCACCAAACACTGCCGGACCCTGCCAGCCACCGCCGTGGGCTTCTGCCTGACCTGTGATAGCGAATGCACCAATCAACAAGGCCACGATGGGGAGTTTACGAATCATGATAATTCCTCGGTTCTTCGACCCGGCGTCCGGGCCTGCACCAGGCCCAAAGTTGTCGCGGGGATACTTCTATGACAGCGAAATTCTGAAAATCAGCACAGCCGCTGGGTAAATTTTGTGTAAGGTCTGTACCGGCTTCTTTACCGGTCGGTCAAAGGGGCTCGCAGCCCGTTGCAGACAGGCGCCTATGATCGTCCAGAACCCGATGGAATGGCTAACTCCGTCCATCCGAAAGTCCGTTTTGAAGGAGAAGTTTCATGCAGATGAATCCCAACAAAGACACCCAGCTGTGCATGTCCCTGTCAGGGCGCCCCGGGAACTTCGGTCTGCGGTTTCATAACCATTTGTATGAGCAGTTGGGCCTGAACTTCTATTACAAGGCGTTCAGCAGTCAGGATCTGCCGGGGGCTGTTGGCGGGATTCGTGCGTTGGGGATTCGCGGTTGCGGTGTGTCGATGCCGTTCAAGGAAGCGTGCATTGCGCTGGTCGATGAACTGGATGCGTCGGCGGCGGCGATCCAGTCGATCAACACCATCGTCAACACCAACGGCCACCTCAAGGCCTACAACACCGACTACATCGCCATCGCGCAATTGCTGGAAACCCACGCGGTGCCGAAGGATTCGACGTTCGCCCTGCGCGGCAGCGGCGGCATGGCCAAAGCGGTGGCCAGTGCCTTGCGCGATGGTGGCTACAAGAATGGCTTGATCGTTGCGCGTAACGAGCGCGCCGGACGGGCACTGGCGGACTCGCTGGGCTATCGCTGGCAGGCGGAGCTCGGCGAAGAGCGGCCGCAGATGCTGATCAACGTCACCCCGGTGGGCATGGACGGCGGGCCGGAGGCCGGGCAACTGGCGTTCGAGCCTGAAGTGATCCAGGCCGCCGACACGGTATTCGATGTGGTAGCGATTCCGTCCGAGACGCCGCTGATCGTGCGTGGGCGGGCTGAGGGCAAGAAGGTGATTACCGGGCTGGAAGTGATTGCGATCCAGGCGCTGGAGCAGTTTGTGCTGTACACCGGGGTGCGGCCGAGTGAGGAGCAGTTTGCGGCGGCGGTGGCATTTGCTCGCAGCTGATCATTGAGTTTTGCGCTGATCCATCGGGCCTCTTCGCGAGCAAGCCCGCTCCCACAGGTATCAGGTTGCAACACAACCAGGTGAGCAACCACAAATCCTGTGGGAGCGGGCTTGCTCGCGAAGGCCGCGACTCGGTTGTTAGTCGGTTGCCTATACTGCGGCCTCAGCAAGCCCAGACTTGCCCCTCATAAAAAACCTGATCGAGGCTCCCCATGCATCCGCCCATCCTCAACCTGCACCAGGTCGAACTCGAATCCCTGCCCGAAGCCCTTGCCCCGGAAGGCGAAACCGCTGGTCGCTATCAACAACGCATGGCGCGCATCGGCCAGCAGCTTGGTGCGCAGAAACTCGGCTATCGGTTGTACGCCTTGCCGCCAGGCATGCGCGGCAGTCCGTTTCACAGCCATCGGGTCAATGAAGAGATGTTCTATGTGGTGGCCGGGGAGGGCGAAGTGCGGCTGGGGGCCGAACGCTTTCCGATCCGCGCGGGCGACGTGATCGCCTGCCCGCCGGGCGGCCCGGAAACGGCGCATCAGATCATCAACACCAGCGACGCGGAACTGCGTTACCTGGCGGTCAGCACCCAGCAGCAACCGGATATCTGTGAGTACCCGGACTCCAACAAATACGCGGTGATGGACAACTTCAAAGTCGATGACCAAGGCAATGCGTCAGGTTTCGTTGCCGTGGCGCGGCAGGCGGATGGTGTGGATTACTGGGATGGTGAATAAATAGAGATCTTCGGCTTGGTGCAGACCCTGTGGGAGCGGGCTTGCTCGCGAATGCAGTGTGTCATTCACAGTGATTCGACTGACACGGCCCCTTCGCGAGCAAGCCCGCTCCCACCATAGGATTGGGGGTGATTATTCGAGGCGCGCCAGGCGCTCTTCCAGTGCGGCAATCCGTGCTTCCAGTTCTTCGATGCGTTCAACTGACACACCGCTGGTCGCGCGTTCCCCAGGATTCTGCCGCGCCGCCAGGATCGCCTCGATATCTGCCGGATCGCCCAGCGCATGGGTGTAGCGGTCTTCGCGCTGACCGGCCTGACGTGGAATCAACACCGCCAGCCCGCGCGCGATCAGGCGCTCAAGCTGATGCACCACTTGCTCGGCATCTTCGAAGTCGTGCATCCGGCCGCTGCGGGTCAGCAGTTCATTCACCGTCTGCGGGCCACGCAGGAACATCAATCCGCTGAGAATCACCTGGGCCGGCACCAGCTCCAGCGCCTTGTCGAGCTTGTGCTCCCAGCGGTCGGCGCGACTGCCCATGACCAGTTTGGCGTAACCGTGGCTTTCCAGCGCACGCAGGCTCTGGCCGACCTGGCCCTGGGTCAGGTTCATCACCGGCTCGCGGCTGGTTTTCTGGTTGCAGGCCAGCACCAGTGCGTTGAGCGTCAGCGGGTAGGTTTCCGGGCTAGTGGCCTGTTTCTCGATCAAAGAACCCAGAATGCGGATTTCCGTGGCGTTGAGCCGTGGTTCGTCGGTGATGCTTTCAAGTTCGTTGGTCATCGCGCGTTCCCTCTGCAGTCGAAGGCGCCTAGCCTAATCCTTGGCTAACAAAAGGCAAGCCGTGTGGTCATCAAGCATGGCTATAATCGCCTCCACGTTCCACCCAGCCACTACACGAGACTGCCATGACCATTTCCCTGTACGCCGCATCCGTCCCGGTTTTTCAACAAATGCTCAACGCCCTGAGCGATGTCCTGAAAAAGGCTGAAGCCCACGCCACCGAGAAAAACATCGACCCGAACGCCTTCCTGCAAGCGCGCCTGTACCCGGACATGTTCCCGCTGGTGCGTCAGGTGCAGATCGCCGTCGACTTCGCCAAGGGCGTTTCCTCGCGTCTGGCCGAAGTCGAAATCCCGAAATATGACGACACCGAAACCACCTTCGCCGAGCTGCAGGCGCTGATCGCCAAGGTCCTGGCCTACATCGGCGAGATCAAGCCGGAGCAGATCAACGGCAAGGAAGGCATCGAGATCGTGACCCGTCCGGGCACGCCGAAGGAGAAGCGCTTCAGCGGCCAGGCTTACCTGCTGAGCTACGGTCTGCCGCAGTTCTTCTTCCACGTCACCACCACCTACGCGCTGCTGCGCCACAACGGTGTTGAAGTGGGTAAACGCGACTACATGGGCGCGTACTAAATCGTTAGAAGCCCTCACCCTAGCCCTCTCCCAGGGGGAGAGGGGACTGATCGCGTTGTTTGTTCGAGATACGCCGACTTGATCTATCGAGTCGAACTCAAGACTTGAATGCGACAAAGATCGGCTCCCTTTCCCCCTCGCCCCTTGGGGGGAGAGGGTTGGGGTGAGGGGGGAAAGATCTCGGCCACAAAAAAGCCCGCCAGGGTTCACACCTTGGCGGGCTTTTCATTGCAGCAATTGTTACGCAGTGCGCTGGGCTTTCGCCTCTTCACCCAGGCACGCCGCGGCGGTAAACAGCACATCGGTGGACGAATTCAACGCCGTCTCCGCCGAGTCCTGCAACACCCCAATGATGAAACCGACCGCCACCACCTGCATGGCAATCTCGCTCGGGATACCGAACAGGCTGCACGCCAGCGGAATCAGCAGCAGCGAGCCGCCGGCCACGCCCGAGGCGCCACAGGCGCAGATTGCCGCGACGACGCTGAGCAGAATCGCGGTTGGAATGTCCACGGCAATCCCCAGCGTGTGCACCGCGGCCAGAGACAATACGGTGATGGTGATCGCCGCGCCAGCCATGTTGATGGTTGCCCCCAGCGGGATCGATACCGAGTAGGTATCTTCGTGCAGGCCCAGGCGCTTGCTCAGTTCCAGGTTGACCGGAATGTTCGCCGCCGAGCTGCGGGTGAAGAACGCGGTGATCCCGCTTTCGCGCAGGCACTTGAGGGTCAATGGGTACGGGTTGCGACGGAGTTTCCAGAACACGATCAGCGGGTTCATCACCAGCGCGACGAACAGCATGCAGCCCAGCAGTACGCCCAGCAGGTGCGCGTAACCGATCAGTGCGCCGAAGCCCGAGGTCGCGAGCGTCGAGGCCACCAGACCGAAAATGCCCAGGGGGGCGAAGCGAATCACCACGCGCACGATCAGCGTCACGCCATTGGACAGGTCGCCGAGCACTTCGCGGGTGGTGTCACCGGCGTGGCGAATTGCGACGCCCATGCCGATCGCCCAGGCGAGAATGCCGATGAAGTTGGCGTTCATCAGGGCGCTGACCGGATTATCGACCACGCTCAACAGCAGACTTTGCAGCACCTCGGCGATGCCGCCTGGCGCGGTGACTGACACGTTGTCGGTGGATAACACCAGATGCGAGGGAAACGCCATGCTGGCGACAACCGCCACCACCGCCGCAGCGAATGTGCCGAGCAGATACAGAAACAGGATCGGCCGGATGTGGGTTTCCTGGCCGTGCTTGTGGTTGGCAATCGACGCCATCACCAGCACGAACACCAGAATCGGCGCCACGGCTTTCAGTGCCGAGACGAACACTTTGCCGATGAACGCCGAGCCTTTCGCCGCTTCCGGGGCGAACAGCGCCAGAGCGATACCGGCAATCAGGCCGATCAGGATCTGCGTGACCAGGCTGAGGTTTTTCAGGCGTTGCAATAGAGAAGGGGATGAAGCGGTCATAACGGCATCTCTGATTTTTTATAGGGTGCAAGGTTGCGTGCAACCGGTGATACATCGGGGGGCAGGTCACCGGCACGAACCGAAAGGGCTGACGCGCCATCAACGCTGTTAAACAGGCCGCTGAATAGGGTGTACGTTTTTCAGGGCGCGGACTTTATCACAGCGTAGGCGTTATCCTTCAGGCCTGTGACGATCTGCCACCGGATTGATCGGCAAGTCGGCAGGTTTGTGCAAGTCAGCCCGGAAACACTCTGTTAAGATTCGCCATCCTCATTTTCATAGTCTTCCAGCGGGCCTCTTGGTCATCGCTGGTGTCGTCGTTTTGCTGGAGTTGCTCATGCTGTTGCCCATTCTTCTGTTGTCCGCCGCCGGATTCACGGTGCTGACCACGGAATTCGTCATCGTCGGCCTGTTGCCGGCCATTGCCCGCGACCTGGCGGTAACCATTCCGCAGGCCGGTTTGCTGGTGACTCTATTCGCTTTCACGGTGGCGACGTTCGGTCCATTTTTGACCGCGTATTTCGCCCGCTTCGAGCGGCGCAAGTTGTTCATCACGATTTTGATCATGTTCGGCCTGGCCAACACCGTTGCGGCGCTGGCGCCGAACATCTGGGTCATGGCCATCGCCCGGTTGATCCCGGCGCTCGGCCTGCCGGTGTTCTGGGCCTTGGCCAGTGAGACGGCTGTAGACATCGTCGGCCCGGATCACGCCGGCCGCGCGATTGCGAAGATCGGCTTCGGCATTGTTTGCGCGACGGTGTTCGGCATTCCGGTGGGCACCTTGATTTCCGATGCGTTCGGCTGGCGCAGTGCGTTCGCGATTCTGGCGGTGATCGCTTTCGCCAAGGCCTTGCTGCTGTTTGTTTACCTGCCGAAAACCAGTCTGCACCAGCATCAGGTCAGTTTCGCTTCGCAGTTCAAGATCCTGCGCAACCCGCTGATGATCGGCCATGTGCTGTTGTCGATTCTGGTATTCAGCGGCATGTTCACCGCTTATACCTATCTGGCCGACATTCTTGAGCGTCTGGCCGGGTTCAACGGTACGGTGGTTGGCTGGTGCCTGATGGGCTTCGGTGCGGTCGGGCTGATCGGCAACTCACTGGGCGGTCGCGCGGTGGATCGTCATCCACTGGGCGCCTCGGTGTTGTTCTGCGCGTTCATGATTGCCGGCATGGTCTCGCTGGTGCCGAACATTCACTCGACGGTGGGGCTGGCGGTGGCCATGGGCATCTGGGGTATCACCCAGGCTGCGTTGTTCCTGGTCAGCCACGTGCGCCTGATGAAGGCCGCACCGGAAGCGCCAGCCTTTGCCGCCTCGCTGAATATCGCCGGGGCCAACCTCGGGATCGGCCTCGGTGCGATGATCGGCGGGCGGGTGATCGACAGTGCCGGCCTCGGTTTTCTGGGGTTCGCCGCTGCCGGGTTCATTCTGTTGTCGGTGTTCCTCGCCATGGTGTTGATGACGCTCAAGCCGCGCGAAGCGTGCGCCCAGACGTCATAACGCGGTAAACAGCTCGCGTCGGGCACCTTCGGTAATCGCAACGATGCCGGGGTGCTTGACCTTGCGCTCCACCGAAATGGCATAGAACGACTCGGTCACCGCGTCGGTCTGGCCAATCACTTCGACGCCGTACTGGCGTTTGACTTCATCGGCAATCACGCTCGGACCGATGAAGATCCCGCTGCCCGATTGGCCGAAGGCCTGCATCAGGGCGCTGTCATCGAACTCCCCGACGATTCGCGGCTGGATCTGCTGCTCGGCAAACCAGCGCTGCAAACGGCTGCGCACCACGGTTTCCGCGCCGGGAATCAACAGCGGTGCGCCGTTGAGGCTGCGCGGGAAATCCTGCCCGTATTGCGCTGCCAACTTCGTGGTGGCGAAGAAACTGATCCCGCATTCGCCGAGCTTCTGGCTGTAGCCCTTGATGTCGAGATGCGATGGCATCGGGCTGTCGGAAATCACCAGATCCAGGCGCTGGATCGCCAGATCCGCCAGCAGGCGTTCGAGTTTGTCTTCGCGGCAGGTGATGCGTAGCGGCTCGTGCAACTCCATGGTCGGCGCAATCAGGCGGTAGACGATGGACTTGGGCACCACGTCCGCCACGCCGACGCGGAACAGGATCTGCTGCTCGTTGGGCTGGGCGCGCAGCATCAGCTCCAGTTCGCCGCCTAACTGAAACATCTGCTCGGCGTAGGGCAGGGCCTGACGTCCAGCTTCGGTCAGCTCCAGCTGACGGCCGACCCGTTGAAACAGTTCGATGCCGTATGTTTGTTCGAGCAGCGAAATCTGCCCGCTGATGGTTTGTGGCGTGAGGTTCAGCTGTTCGCAGGCACGCACGATGCTGCCGGTCTTGGCGACCACCCAGAAGTAATGCAGTTGTCGGTAGTTGAGCATCGAGCAATGGCCTCTGACTGGATTGCGCAGTGTTCGTTAAAACCGAAGTATAGCCGCTAAAAATACGAATTTTCCTGAAGTGTTTGTCTCCCTAGAATGCCCAGCCATCGACGGGCGGTCTGTGACCCTGTCTGTTCATTCGAAGGAAGTCCCATGAAATACACAATTCCAGCGTTGATGTTTACGTCTTTACTGCTTATGGCCGGTTGCGATCAGGCCGAGAAAAGCGCCCAGCAGTTGATGGGCAAGGCCGCCGAAAGCGCCAAACAGGCGATCGACGATACGCACAAGGCTGCTGAACAAGCGCTCAGCGACGCCACCGGCGGCCTGATCGAGAAAAAAGAAACACCGGAAAAAGACGCGGAAAAATCCGAATCTTCCTCCAAGACCATCTAAACCGTCTTACACAGAGTCAGGACTGACCCATGGAATATCTGTTAGAACTCGCCGCCAGCCCCGCCGCCTGGGTTGCTTTGGCCACACTGGTGGTGATGGAGATCGTACTCGGCATCGATAACCTGATCTTTATTTCGATCCTGACCAACAAACTGCCCGTGCAGCATCGGCAGAAGGCGCGGCGCATCGGTATCGGCATGGCGCTGATTCTGCGTCTGGCCCTGTTGAGCACCATCGCCTTCATTGTGCAGTTGACTGCCCCTGTGATCGAAATCATGGGCCAGGCGTTCTCCTGGAAGGACATGATCCTGATTGCCGGTGGTCTGTTCCTGGTGTGGAAAGCCACGACCGAGATCCATCACAGCATGGACCCGGCGCCGGAAGACCCGAAATCCGCGACATCGACCGTGACCCTGGGTTTTGCGGCTGCGATTGGTCAGATCCTGATGCTGGACATGGTGTTCTCCATCGACAGCATCATTACCGCGGTGGGCATGACTGAGCACTTGCCGATCATGGTGATCGCGGTGGTGGTCTCGGTAATGGTGATGCTGTTTGCGGCTGAACCGCTGGCCAAGTTCATCAATGACAACCCGACGGTGGTGATGCTGGCGCTGGGCTTCCTGATCATGATCGGCATGACGCTGATCGCCGAAGGCTTCGGCGCCCATGTACCGAAAGGTTATGTGTACGCGGCCATGGCATTCTCGGCAGCGATTGAAGTGCTGAACATGATGTCGCGTCGGGCGAAGCAGAAGAAGCTGGCTCAGCAGGCGTAAGCGCTGACCAGCCAAAAGCCCCCTGAGCGCCAAGCGTTCAGGGGGCTTTTTTATGGGCGGAACGTTTACAGAATCAATGTGCGGTCGCGTGCCGTGCGTTGTGCTTTTGCGGTTTTTCGACCGCCACAGGTGGCTGCAGGTGATGGTGGCGCCGCGAAATCCGCAGCACGCCCCACAACATGGCAGTGGCCACGGCCAGCCAGCCGGCGATCAGCATTACGATAGTCATGGTCAGGCTCATCAGTGCCTCCTCTTTGCCCTGCGTCGGGCACTCACTTTTTCAATTCGCTCTGTTTCAGTGACAGTCTAGACAATGGGGTGTTTCAGACTATTGACCAAAGGTCGGTAATGACCAATCAGTTCGCTCTATGCAAACGATCAGTCTGCGGTTTAAGGCTATACCGCAGGCGTGCGTCGCCCTATGATCGCAGGCGTTGCCGGAACACGATGACCGGCGTCTGACGAGAGTGATGATGGTGCAGGTATTTTCTCGATTGCGAGGGGCGTTGCTGGTGGCCGGTTGCGCGGCGGCGTTGGCAGGGTGTGCGGGCAGTGTCGCGCCGCAGGTCAAGCGTCTGCCGGAACGGGTCGAACTCAGCGGCACGTTCTATCGCGGCGAAGCCAATCAAAGTGGTCCGCAAGTGCTGGCCAGCCTGTTGTCGCAGCAGGGCATCATGATCACCCCGGGCCTGCTGGAAAAACCGTTGCATCTGCCGGGGGCACAGGATCAGTTGCAGCAGAATCTGCAGAACCTGGCCCGTGATTACGGCATGGTGGTCTACCCGCTGGACAAGAACCTGCCTGCCTTGTTGACTCAGGTGGCGGCCGGTTATCCGGTGATGGTGCGCTTTAGTGAAGGCTCGGCGTTCTGGGCTGAACCGCGTTACGCGATCCTTTCCGGTTATGACCGGCTGAAACAGAAGGTGCTGTTGCGCGCCGGGATGAATCGCCGCGAACTGATGAGTTTCAGTTCCTTTGAATCCGCCTTCGAAAAATCCGGCGGCTGGGCAGTACTGATCCAGAAACCGTTGCAGATTCCTGCCGAAGTCGACCGCCAGCGCTGGCTCAAGGCCGCGGACGAGCTGGCGCAGGCCGGGCAGGAACGTGAAGCGGCGCAAGCCAGAAAGGCCTTGGCCGCACATTAAGACTCCGTTCGTCATCTGCCGGGCACCCTCACGCCCGGCAGGCCTCTCACTGATAGAGCCCGAATGTGCGGGTGAATCAGGAGGCGAGCATGGCAGATTCCCCATCCCCGAAAGGGCCACACTCAAGCGAGCATTCGTCCGGTCATGATCTGGGTTTCGATCCGGATTCACCGGATCTCGACGATCCGCAGGTCGATCCGGTCGGCCCCGCCAAGGCGCCGAAAGACGTGGAACCTGGCGAAGACAGCAAGCGTCCGTCCAAGCCCTACGATCCGTTGGCTGACCTGAAACCATGAAGTGAGGTGCGTATGAGTACCGATTCCAGCTTCGACGATAAAAAACCGGACAGCGTGCCGACCACGCCTGAGGACGACGTGGACCCTGTGCTGGATCCGGACAGCCCGCTGCGCGATCCGCTGGCGCGACCTAATGTGCTGACGCCAGATCCGAGCGCTGGTGACGGCATTCCGGACGACGACAAAATGCCGTTACCCAATGATTGAATAACGGGTATTTAACGACTGGCTGAATACCTCTGTGGCGAGGGAGCAAGCTCCCTCGCCACAGTTGGATATTTCTGGTTACTTGGAGGCTTCGACCACGCCGCTCTGGCGCGACTTGAGGTTTTTCTCGGCCTTGTATTGCTGCGCAACTGCCGGAACGCTGGCGCTACGACCGGTTTCCATCCAGCTGCGGATACGACTGGCATCGGCAAAATGCGTGTACTTGCCGAACGCATCGAGAATCACCAGGGCAACCGGGCGGTTGCTCATTCGCGTCACCAGCACCAGGCAATGACCCGCCGGGTTGGTGAAGCCGGTTTTGGTGATCTTGATGTCCCAGTCAGCCTTGTTCACCAGGTGATCGGTGTTGCGGAAACCCAGGGTGTAGTTGGGTTTGCGAAACGCTACGGTTTTTTCCTTGGTGGTGGTCAGCTCGCTGAGGATCGGATGCTTGCTCGCGGCGACCAGCAGTTTGCTCAAGTCGCGGGCGGTGGACACGTTGCGTTCCGACAACCCGGTCGGCTCGACATAGTGCGTATTGGTCATGCCCAGCGCTTTGGCCTTGGCGTTCATTGCGGCGATGAACGCGGCGTAACCGCCTGGATAGTGATGCGCGAGGCTGGCGGCCGCACGGTTTTCCGAGGACATCAGGGCAATCAGCAGCATCTCGCGACGCGGCAGTTCACTCTTCAGTTTGACTCGGGAGAACACGCCTTTCATTTCCGGCGTATGGCTGATGTCGACGTCGATCCATTCGTCCATGTTCTGGTGCGCTTCAACCACGACCAGTCCGGTCATCAGTTTGCTCACCGAGGCGATCGGCACGATCACATCCGGATTGCTCGAATAGATGACTTTATTGGTCTGCAAATCCATAAGCAGGGCGCTGCCGGAGGCGATCTTCAATTGCGAAGCATCGCGTGGCGCGGCGGTAGTTTCTGCGGCGTTGACCGTTGGCGTGACGAATGTGCCTGAAAAAGCAAAAACCAGGCTCAGGATCGAAAGACGAATTTTCACGCGGGCGAACTCATAAAGGTTGGATATTCCGTTAGTTTGTAACGGGTTATTTCTTCAAAGCGTCGCATTCTAGGAGTATGGCTGAAGATCTGTCGATGGTTGTTTGAATGACCTGAAAATCTCGTGAAAAGGCCTGTAAAAAGAGGGGTTTCCGGCGAACGGTTAGTGTTTTTTCTCAGATACGAAAAACCCCGCACAAGGCGGGGTTCTTTTACTGCGCAAAAACGTCTCAGGCGTGCAGGGTTTCTGCCGCGTAGAGGGTGTTTTCCAGCAGGCAGGCACGGGTCATCGGGCCAACGCCGCCGGGAACCGGAGTGATCCAGCCGGCGCGGGGCAGGGCGGTTTCGTACACCACGTCACCGACCAGCTTGCCATCGTCCTGACGGTTGATGCCGACGTCGATCACGATCGCGCCTTCCTTGATCCACTCACCCTTGACCAGTCCCGGCTTGCCGGCGGCGACCACCACCAGATCAGCGCGACCGACGTGGCCGGCCAGGTCCTTGGTGAAGCGGTGGGTGACGGTCACGGTGCAACCGGCCAGCAGCAGTTCCATCGCCATCGGGCGGCCGACGATGTTGGACGCGCCAACCACCACCGCATCCAGACCATAAAGGTCAACGCCGGTGCTTTCCAGCAAGGTCATGATGCCTTTTGGGGTGCACGGACGCAGCAACGGAATGCGCTGGGCCAGGCGACCGACGTTATAAGGATGGAAGCCATCGACGTCTTTGTCCGGGCGAATGCGCTCCAGCAGTTTGGAGGCGTCCAGGTGCTCGGGCAGCGGCAGTTGCAGCAGCACGCCGTCGATGGCCGGGTCGTCGTTGAGGCGATCGATCAGATCGGTCAGCGCTTCTTGAGTGGTTTCGGAAGGCAGGTCGTAGGCTTGAGAGAGGAAGCCGACCTCTTCACAGTCTTTACGCTTGTGCGAGACATAAACCTGAGAGGCAGGATCGCTGCCGACCAGGATCACCGCGAGGCCGGGAGTGCGCAGGCCTTGCTGGCGACGCTCGGCAACTCGTTGGGCGATCTGCTGGCGCAGGCTGGCGGCGATCGATTTGCCGTCGATTAGTTGTGCAGTCATTGCGCGTGATTAACCATCGAGAGGGGAAAAAAAGAGAACGCATTCTCGCATGTCAGACGGTGAGGGCAAAGGCGCTTGGTCAGCAAATTCCCCTAACTCCTTTAATTAAATGAATTTTTTTCAAAAAGGATTTGACGACCTTGGGAGCGCTCTATACTATTCGTCGCACTTGTCGGGCACAGCCTAGCACTGGTTAAGAAGGTTGAGCGGAATTAGCGTTCTGCGAAGCTGGAAAGCATTTAGTTTGTAGTCCTCCAAGAGTACAGATTAATAAGGCGCCCGTAGCTCAGCTGGATAGAGCATCCGCCTTCTAAGCGGATGGTCGCAGGTTCGAGTCCTGCCGGGTGCGCCATTAGGCAGCTTTGGCACAAGTAGCGCGATATGGTGGGCGTAGCTCAGTTGGTAGAGCACGGGATTGTGACTCCCGTTGTCGTGGGTTCGATCCCCATCGTCCACCCCATATTTCGAAAGGCGCCAGATGTAACAATCTGGCGCCTTTGCTTTAAAAAGCTTCATCTGCGGATGTGGTGGAATTGGTAGACACACTGGATTTAGGTTCCAGCGCCGCGAGGCGTAAGAGTTCGAGTCTCTTCATCCGCACCAATTAAAGCTTCATTCATGCCGCAGGCCTGATGAAGTTCAGCAAAGAAGTTGAATGGCTTTTTTGTGACGCAATATGGTGGGCGTAGCTCAGTTGGTAGAGCACGGGATTGTGACTCCCGTTGTCGTGGGTTCGATCCCCATCGTCCACCCCATATTTCGAAA